>NZ_JAFCUQ010000008.1:0-259004 GCF_049896625.1 Pseudomonas sp. TWP3-1 | reverse complement strand
CTCAGCAGTGAAACGATGCATCGCCGATGGTAGTGTGGGGTTTCCCCATGTGAGAGTAGGTCATCGTCAAGATTAAATTCCGAAACCCCAATTGCGAAAGCAGTTGGGGTTTTGTTTTGGCCGCGAAAAAGCTCTCTGCTTGATTTCTATGCAACGGTCCAGTGCTTGGCTATTATTCCGGCCTAATTTTGAGGCGAGATCTGCATGTTGACGTTGTTGAATCTTCTCAAAGATGGTCGATTTCATTCTGGCGAGACTTTAGGTGCTGCCTTGGGCATCAGTCGAAGTGCGGTTTGGAAGCAGCTCCAGCACATGGAGGCTGAGCTCGGACTGTCAATTCATAAGGTTCGTGGTCGGGGCTATCAGTTGGCTTCGCCCCTGGCGCTACTTGATTCTGTTCAAATGGGCAGGGGGGCGCCAGATTGGCCTATTACTGTCCTCGACTCGGTCGACTCGACCAACGCTGAAGCTCTGCGGGCAGTTGATCGGGGGCAGCCTGCGCCTTTTCTTGTTTTGGCTGAGCGTCAGGTCTCCGGCCGCGGGAGGCGAGGGCGAAAATGGGTCAGTCCTTTCGCCGAAAACATCTATTACAGTCTTGTCTTGCGGATTGACGGCGGCATGCGGCAGCTCGAGGGTCTCAGTCTTGTCGTAGGCCTGGCTGTCATGCAGGCGCTCCGTGAGCAAGGCGTCCAAGGCTTGGGATTGAAATGGCCTAATGATGTACTGGTCGGGCCCAAGAAAATTGCGGGTATCTTGTTAGAGTTGGTGGGCGATCCGGCAGACGTGTGTCACGTGGTGCTAGGCGTGGGTATCAACGTGAACATGCAGTCTACTGAAGAGGTCGATCAGCAGTGGACGTCGTTGTTGCTAGAGTCGGGCAGGCGGAGCGATCGAAACGATATTGTGGCTGAGCTCAGTCGACAGTTGCGGGTCTATCTGGCGCGTCATCAGGCCAGCGGCTTTTCTACTCTGCGCGATGAGTGGGAAAGTGCTCACCTGTGGCAAGGGCGGCCGGTTTCCCTGATTGCCGGCGTTACTCGTATAGATGGTGTGGTACAAGGCATAGATAACCAGGGCGCGCTGCGCCTGGAGGTCGATGGCGTGGAAAAAGTTTTTAGTGGTGGTGAGCTCAGCTTGAGGTTGCGAGATGATTCCTGAGCTTAAGCTTGGGTAATTATCTCTCCGTGTTGATTCCCGGTCGGATCCGGAGTTGGTTCCATATGTTGTTCCGCAAGCTGAGCTATCCCCTGGCTTGGTATTCGTTGATCTGGCGATGGCGTGCACTTTGTTCTGAGGTTGTTATGCGTTGGTTGTTTTTGCTGTTGCTCGTTCTCAATGTCTTCTATTACGTCTGGCACCAGCAGGAGGCTCCATTGCGTGCGAAGGATGTAACGCCGCTGAGTCTTTATCGAGGCTCTCAGCAGGATATCCGGCTGCTGAGTGAGACTGACGGATCTCGGGAGAAAGAAAAGACAATCTCGGCAAAAGGGCAGTGCTTTTACCTTGGAGGATTTGGTCGTCCGGAATCCGCGCAGGCGCTTGAGGTGCGTTTGGCCGAAATGGGGGTCAAGGTTCAAGTGGGGCAAAAAGATCTGCCGGAACCCGGTTTCTGGCTGAGCGTTGCGCCTGAAAGCCAGCGATTGCTCGGTGATGCACAGCTGAAAAACCTTTCCAACGAATTCAATGAGTTAAAACATAAAATAATGCAGTGCGAGGGGGTTGCACCTGCTGAATAGTTTGCATAGAATGGCGCCCGCTCCACAGCGAAGACCCTAAAGGGTTGATGCTGCAGGGTGATGTCAATGCAGCTAACCTCAGGTTTTTAAATGAGAAAATGCTTGACAAGGGTTTGGCATGATATAGAATGCCGGCCTGATTAGGAGGGGTTCCCGAGCGGCCAAAGGGATCAGACTGTAAATCTGACGTCTACGACTTCGAAGGTTCGAATCCTTCTCCCTCCACCAGATTTTAGCGTGAGCTGCAAGCTCTGCGGGTATAGTTTAGTGGTAGAACCTCAGCCTTCCAAGCTGATGATGCGGGTTCGATTCCCGCTACCCGCTCCAAGTTTGCAGGTTGTGCAAAGTTTTACGCTCTTGTAGCTCAGTTGGTAGAGCACACCCTTGGTAAGGGTGAGGTCAGCGGTTCAAATCCGCTCAAGAGCTCCATATAACAAGGCAGATATGAAAATATCTGCCTTTGTTTTAATGGCTTTTGTTGTTTGCTTAATTCTTCTGTTAGGGGTGTTATCGATGGCTAAGGAAAAGTTTGATCGTTCCCTACCGCACGTCAACGTTGGGACCATTGGTCACGTTGACCACGGTAAAACCACTCTGACTGCTGCTCTGACTCGCGTTTGCTCCGAGGTTTTCGGTTCGGCAATCGTTGATTTCGACAAGATCGACAGCGCCCCGGAAGAGAAAGCTCGCGGCATCACCATTAATACTGCGCACGTTGAATATAACTCGTTGATCCGTCACTACGCTCACGTTGACTGCCCGGGTCACGCTGACTATGTGAAGAACATGATCACCGGTGCTGCCCAGATGGACGGCGCAATCCTGGTTTGCTCGGCCGCTGATGGTCCGATGCCACAGACCCGTGAGCACATCCTGCTGTCCCGCCAGGTTGGTGTTCCGTACATCGTGGTCTTCCTGAACAAGGCTGACCTGGTAGACGACGCTGAGCTGCTGGAACTGGTTGAGATGGAAGTTCGCGACCTGCTGTCCACCTATGACTTCCCAGGCGACGACACTCCGATCATCATCGGTTCGGCTCGTATGGCTCTGGAAGGCAAAGACGACAACGAAATGGGCACCACTGCCGTTCGTAAACTGGTTGAGACTCTGGACAGCTACATTCCAGATCCGGTACGTGTTATCGACAAGCCGTTCCTGATGCCAATCGAAGACGTATTCTCGATCTCCGGTCGCGGTACTGTTGTAACTGGTCGTATCGAGCGCGGTATCGTCAAGGTTCAGGATCCACTGGAAATCGTTGGTCTGCGTGATACTACTGTCACCACCTGCACCGGTGTTGAAATGTTCCGGAAGCTGCTCGACGAAGGTCGTGCTGGCGAGAACTGCGGCGTACTGTTGCGCGGCACTAAGCGTGACGACGTAGAGCGTGGCCAGGTTCTGGTTAAGCCGGGTTCGGTCAAGCCGCACACCAAGTTCGAAGCTGAAGTGTACGTGTTGAGCAAAGAAGAAGGCGGTCGTCACACTCCGTTCTTCAAAGGCTACCGTCCACAGTTCTATTTCCGGACCACTGACGTGACCGGTAACTGCGAACTGCCGGAAGGCGTTGAAATGGTAATGCCAGGCGACAACATCAAAATGGTTGTCACCCTGATCAAGACCATCGCAATGGAAGACGGTCTGCGTTTCGCTATCCGTGAAGGTGGTCGTACCGTCGGCGCCGGCGTAGTGGCAAAGATCATCGAGTAATTGGTTGTAATGTATTTTTCGGGCCGGCATAATGGTCGGCCTGATTTTGTTTTAGGTCAGTAGCTCAATTGGCAGAGCGACGGTCTCCAAAACCGTAGGTTGGGGGTTCGATTCCCTCCTGACCTGCCAGATTCACTCGGTGTGTCTGGCTTTCTTTTCACAGGATCTTCATAGATGACTCCTAAAGCTGAAGCTCAAGGCTCTCGCTTCGATCTGCTCAAGTGGCTTGTAGTAGTCGCTTTGGTGATTGTTGGTGTGGTTGGCAATCAGTATTATGCCGCTTCGCCGATCCTGTATCGTGTACTCGCATTGCTTGCCATTGCTGCTGTTGCTGCCTTTGTAGGCTTGCAGACGGCGAAGGGCAAGTCTTTCTTTGTGCTCGCTAAGGAAGCTCGCACCGAGATTCGTAAAGTCGTATGGCCAACTCGCCAAGAAACCACGCAGACCACTCTCATTGTGGTGGCTGTTGTTCTGGTTATGGCGTTGCTGTTGTGGGGTCTTGATTCCCTGCTCGGCTGGCTTGTCTCCTTGATTGTTGGCTAAGGGTGTCCCGTGGCTAAGCGTTGGTACGTTGTGCATGCTTACTCGGGTTACGAGAAGCATGTCATGCGCTCTTTGGTTGAGCGTGTAAAGCTGGCTGGCATGGAAGACGGCTTTGGCGAAATTCTGGTTCCCACTGAAGAAGTGGTTGAAATGCGTAATGGCCAGAAACGCAAAAGCGAACGCAAGTTCTTCCCAGGCTATGTGCTGGTTCAGATGGACATGAATGAGGGTACTTGGCACTTGGTCAAGGATACTCCTCGGGTGATGGGTTTTATCGGCGGTACCGCCGACAAGCCTGCGCCAATCACTGATAAAGAAGCGGAAGCGATTCTGCGTCGTGTTGCTGATGGTAGCGACAAGCCGAAGCCGAAGACGTTGTTCGAGCCAGGTGAGACTGTTCGTGTCAATGACGGTCCGTTTGCTGATTTCAACGGCGTTGTCGAAGAAGTTAACTACGAAAAGAGCCGGATCCAAGTGGCGGTGCTCATTTTCGGTCGCTCTACTCCGGTAGAGTTGGAGTTCAGTCAGGTCGAAAAGGTCTAACTGACAAAGCATCCCAACCCCGCAGCCCTAGGCTGTGGGGTTTTGTCGTCACTGGGATAAACGCGCAAGTAACCGGGGAGCCTTTCGAGGCGATCGAACCCGTAATTGGAGTGCCTCATGGCCAAGAAGATTACCGCTTACATCAAGCTGCAAGTGAAGGCCGCTCAGGCTAACCCAAGCCCACCTGTTGGTCCTGCACTGGGTCAACACGGCGTGAACATCATGGAATTCTGCAAGGCTTTCAACGCCCGTACTCAGGGTATTGAGCCAGGTCTGCCGACTCCAGTGATCATCACTGTCTACAGCGACCGTAGCTTCACTTTCGAAACCAAATCCACCCCTGCTTCGGTTCTGCTGAAGAAGGCGGCTGGTCTGACTAGCGGTTCCGCTCGTCCGAACACCGTTAAGGTTGGCACTGTTACCCGTGCTCAGCTGGAAGAAATCGCGAAAGCCAAAAACGCGGATCTGACTGCAGCTGATATGGATGCAGCCGTGCGTACTATCGCCGGTTCTGCTCGTAGCATGGGCCTTAACGTGGAGGGTGTGTAATGGCTAAGCTGACCAAGCGTCAAAAGGCTATCGCCGGCAAAATCGAAGCAGGCAAGTCCTACAACTTTGTAGACGCTGCCGCTCTGTTGGCCGAGCTGTCGACTGTCAAGTTCAGCGAGTCGTTCGACGTAGCTGTAAACCTGGGCGTAGACCCGCGTAAATCTGACCAGGTTGTTCGTAGCGCTACTGTGCTGCCACACGGCACTGGCAAGACCGTTCGCGTTGCTGTGTTCACCCAGGGTCCAGCTGCTGAAGCCGCTCTGGCTGCCGGCGCTGACCGTGTTGGTATGGACGACCTGGCTGCCGAAATGAAAGGCGGCGACCTGAACTATGACGTAGTTATCGCATCCCCGGATGCCATGCGCGTTGTAGGTCAGTTGGGCCAGATCCTCGGTCCACGTGGTCTGATGCCTAACCCGAAAGTCGGCACCGTGACTCCAGACGTAGCTACCGCGGTTAAAAACGCCAAGGCTGGTCAGGTTCGTTATCGCACCGACAAAAACGGCATCATCCACACTTCCGTTGGCAAGGTCGGTTTCGACGCTGTTCAACTGAAGGAAAACGTTGAAGCCCTGATCGCTGATTTGAAGCGTATCAAGCCAGCTTCCTCGAAAGGCATTTACGTCAAGCGCGTTACCCTGAGCACCACTATGGGCCCGGGTCTGGTCATCGACCAAGGTTCGCTGGACGCGTAAGACAAAATTGGCGCGAGTGATCGCGCCAATTGAAAGATTGGGGTCCCTGCCTGGCGGGGGCTGTCCAAGACCGTAGGCGACGCAAGTCTTAAACCACAAGCCTACGCAGATGGTGCTCCCGGTTCCTTACCGAATCAGACACCAAAACGACATTCGGTTTCGATCGAATGAAACGGTAACAAGCAGGAGTTAACCCGTGGCAATTTATCTCGAAGACAAGAAGGCCATCGTCGCTGAAGTCAACGAGGCTGCCAAAGTCGCTCTGTCCGCTGTTGTGGCTGATGCCCGTGGCGTAACAGTAGGCGCAATGACCGGACTCCGTAAAGAGGCTCGTGAAGCTGGCGTTTACGTACGTGTTGTACGTAACACCCTGCTCAAGCGCGCCGTTGCAGACACTGAATACAGTGTTCTCAACGACGTGTTCACTGGCCCGACCTTGATTGCATTCTCCAACGAACATCCTGGCGCTGCTGCCCGTTTGTTCAAAGAGTTCGCCAAAGGTCAGGATAAGTTCGAGATCAAGGCAGCTGCGTTCGAGGGCAAGTTCCTCGCAGCTAATCAGATCGACGTGCTGGCAAGCCTGCCGACCCGTGACGAAGCAATTTCCCAGCTGATGAGCGTGATTCAAGGCGCTACCAGCAAATTGGCTCGTACTCTGGCGGCACTTCGCGACCAGAAAGAAGCAGCTGCAGCCTAAGGCTGAGCGTTTCCTCTTTCGCGTATTTTTGTTTATTTCGATGGCCTGCAGGCTGTCCCCCAATTCAGGAAATAAGTCATGTCTCTGACTAACGAACAAATCATCGACGCAATCGGCGAAAAATCGGTTCTGGAAATCGTTGAACTGATCAAGGCAATGGAAGAGAAGTTCGGCGTATCCGCTGCCGCTGCTTCTGCTGGTCCAGCTGCTGCTGCCGCTGTTGTTGAAGAGCAAACCGAGTTCAACGTTGTTCTGCTGGAAGCTGGCGAGAAGAAAGTAAACGCCATTAAAGCAGTTCGCGAGCTGACCGGTCTGGGCCTGAAAGAAGCCAAAGAGAAAGTAGACGGCGCTCCTCAGGTAGTTCTGGAAGGCGTTTCGAAAGAAGCTGCTGAAGACGCCAAGAAGAAGCTGGAAGAAGCAGGCGCTAAAGTCGAGCTGAAATAAGTATCGACTTTGCTCCTCCAGCCCGAGCGTCAAGCGAAAGGCTGATGGCTGGTGGCTCTTGCCACCGGCCTTTTTCCGTTATTGGCAGCCGACTGGGTCGGTGCTGATAACGAGCTGTAACCACCCGATGCGGTGGAGCAAACCATGGGGTTTGCACGATTTTCTGGCTGCTCCCGTCGGGAGGGGCCAAACAAGCAGGTGACCAAGCTGGGGAACGCTGATGGCTTACTCATATACTGAGAAAAAACGTATCCGCAAGGACTTTAGCAAGTTGCCGGACGTCATGGATGTGCCTTACCTCCTGGCCATCCAGCTGGATTCGTATCGTGAATTCTTGCAAGCGGGAGCGACTAAAGATCAGTTCCGCGACGTGGGCCTGCATGCGGCCTTCAAATCCGTTTTCCCGATCATCAGCTACTCCGGCAATGCTGCGCTGGAGTACGTCGGTTATCGCCTGGGCGAACCGGCATTTGATGTCAAAGAATGCGTATTGCGCGGTGTGACTTACGCCGTACCTTTGCGGGTAAAAGTGCGCCTGATCATTTTCGACAAAGAATCGTCGAACAAAGCGATCAAGGACATCAAAGAGCAAGAAGTCTACATGGGTGAAATTCCCCTGATGACTGAGAACGGTACCTTCGTAATCAACGGTACCGAGCGTGTAATCGTTTCCCAGTTGCACCGTTCCCCGGGCGTGTTCTTCGACCACGACCGCGGCAAGACGCATAGCTCCGGCAAACTGCTGTACTCCGCGCGCATCATTCCTTACCGCGGTTCGTGGTTGGACTTCGAGTTCGACCCGAAAGACTGCGTATTCGTGCGTATCGACCGTCGTCGCAAGCTGCCGGCATCGGTACTGCTGCGCGCGCTCGGCTATACCACTGAAGAAGTGCTGGACGCGTTCTACACCACCAACGTATTCAGCCTGAGTGGCGAGACCCTCAAGCTGGAACTGATCGCTTCGCGTCTGCGCGGCGAGATTGCCGTCCTGGATATCCAGGATGAAAACGGCAAGGTGATTGTTGAAGCTGGCCGCCGTATTACTGCGCGCCACATCAACCAGATCGAGAAGGCCGGTATCAAATCGCTGGAAGTGCCTCTGGACTACGTTCTGGGCCGCACAACCGCCAAGGTTATCGTTCACCCGGCCACTGGCGAAATCCTGGCTGAGTGCAACACCGAGCTGAACACCGAGATCCTGGCGAAAATCGCCAAGGCTCAGGTTGTTCGCATCGAGACCCTGTATACCAACGACATCGACTGCGGTCCGTTCGTCTCCGACACTCTGAAGATAGACTCCACCAGCAACCAATTGGAAGCGCTGGTCGAGATCTATCGCATGATGCGTCCAGGCGAGCCGCCAACCAAAGACGCTGCCGAGACCCTGTTCAACAACCTGTTCTTCAGCCCTGAGCGCTATGACCTGTCTGCGGTCGGCCGGATGAAGTTCAACCGTCGTATCGGTCGTACCGAGATCGAAGGTTCGGGCGTGCTGTGCAAGGAAGACATCGTCGCGGTACTGAAGACTCTGGTCGACATCCGTAACGGTAAAGGCATCGTCGATGACATCGACCACCTGGGTAACCGTCGTGTTCGCTGCGTAGGCGAAATGGCCGAGAACCAGTTCCGCGTTGGCCTGGTACGTGTTGAGCGTGCGGTCAAAGAGCGTCTGTCGATGGCAGAAAGCGAAGGCCTGATGCCGCAAGACCTGATCAACGCCAAGCCAGTGGCTGCGGCGGTGAAAGAGTTCTTCGGTTCCAGCCAGCTCTCGCAGTTCATGGACCAGAACAACCCGCTGTCCGAGATCACCCACAAGCGTCGTGTCTCCGCACTCGGCCCTGGCGGTCTGACTCGTGAGCGCGCAGGCTTCGAAGTCCGTGACGTACACCCGACTCACTACGGTCGTGTTTGCCCGATTGAAACGCCGGAAGGTCCGAACATCGGTCTGATCAACTCCCTGGCGGCCTATGCGCGCACCAACCAGTATGGTTTCCTCGAGAGCCCGTACCGTGTGGTGAAAGACGCTCTGGTCACCGACGAGATCGTATTCCTGTCCGCCATCGAAGAAGCTGATCACGTGATCGCTCAGGCTTCGGCCACGATGAACGACAAGAAAGTCCTGATCGACGAACTGGTAGCTGTTCGTCACTTGAACGAGTTCACCGTCAAGGCGCCGGAAGACGTCACCTTGATGGACGTTTCGCCGAAGCAGGTAGTTTCGGTTGCCGCGTCGCTGATCCCGTTCCTGGAGCACGATGACGCCAACCGTGCGTTGATGGGTTCCAACATGCAGCGTCAAGCTGTACCAACCCTGCGCGCTGACAAGCCGCTGGTAGGTACCGGCATGGAGCGTAACGTAGCTCGTGACTCCGGCGTTTGCGTCGTTGCTCGTCGTGGCGGCGTGATTGACTCTGTTGACGCCAGCCGTATCGTGGTTCGTGTTGCTGATGACGAAGTTGAAACCGGTGAAGCTGGTGTCGACATCTACAACCTGACCAAATACACCCGTTCGAACCAGAACACCTGCATCAACCAGCGTCCGCTGGTGAGCAAGGGTGATCGCGTTCAGCGTAACGACATCATGGCCGACGGTCCGTCCACCGATATGGGTGAGCTGGCACTGGGTCAGAACATGCGCATCGCGTTCATGGCGTGGAACGGCTTCAACTTCGAAGACTCCATCTGCCTGTCCGAGCGTGTGGTTCAGGAAGACCGCTTCACCACGATCCACATTCAGGAACTGACCTGTGTGGCGCGTGACACCAAGCTTGGGCCTGAAGAGATCACTGCAGACATCCCGAACGTCGGTGAAGCTGCACTGAACAAACTGGACGAAGCCGGTATCGTTTATGTAGGTGCTGAAGTTGGCGCGGGCGACATCCTGGTTGGTAAGGTCACTCCGAAAGGCGAGACCCAACTGACTCCGGAAGAGAAGCTGTTGCGTGCAATCTTCGGTGAAAAAGCCAGCGACGTTAAAGACACTTCCCTGCGCGTACCGACCGGTACCAAAGGTACTGTCATCGACGTACAGGTCTTCACCCGCGACGGCGTTGAGCGTGATGCTCGTGCACTGTCGATCGAGAAGACTCAGCTCGACGAGATCCGCAAGGATCTGAACGAAGAGTTCCGTATCGTTGAAGGCGCGACTTTCGAACGTCTGCGTTCCGCTCTGGTAGGCCACAAGGCTGAAGGCGGCGCTGGTCTGAAGAAAGGTCAGGACATCACCGACGAAGTACTCGACGGTCTTGAGCATGGTCAGTGGTTCAAACTGCGCATGGCTGAAGATGCTCTGAACGAGCAGCTCGAGAAGGCTCAGGCCTACATCGTTGATCGTCGCCGTCTGCTGGACGACAAGTTCGAAGACAAGAAGCGCAAACTGCAGCAGGGCGATGACCTGGCTCCAGGCGTGCTGAAAATCGTCAAGGTTTACCTGGCAATCCGTCGTCGCATCCAGCCGGGCGACAAGATGGCCGGTCGTCACGGTAACAAGGGTGTGGTCTCCGTGATCATGCCGGTTGAAGACATGCCGCACGATGCCAATGGCACCCCGGTCGACGTCGTCCTCAACCCGTTGGGCGTACCTTCGCGTATGAACGTTGGTCAGATCCTTGAAACCCACCTTGGCCTCGCGGCTAAAGGTCTGGGCGAGAAGATCAACCGGATGATCGAAGAGCAGCGTAAAGTCGCAGAACTGCGTACTTTCCTGGACGAGATCTACAACCAGATCGGCGGTCGTAACGAAGACCTGGACAGCTTCTCTGATCAGGAAATCCTCGATCTGGCGAAGAACCTGCGTGGCGGTGTTCCAATGGCCACCCCAGTGTTCGACGGCGCCAAGGAAAGCGAAATCAAGGCCATGCTGAAACTGGCAGACCTGCCAGAAAGCGGCCAGATGCAGCTGACCGACGGCCGTACCGGCAACAAGTTCGAGCGCCCGGTTACTGTTGGCTACATGTACATGCTGAAGCTGAACCACTTGGTAGACGACAAGATGCACGCTCGTTCTACCGGTTCGTACAGCCTGGTTACCCAGCAGCCGCTGGGTGGTAAGGCACAGTTCGGTGGTCAGCGTTTCGGGGAGATGGAGGTCTGGGCACTGGAAGCATACGGTGCCGCTTACACTCTGCAAGAAATGCTCACAGTGAAGTCGGACGATGTGAACGGCCGTACCAAGATGTACAAAAACATCGTGGATGGCGATCACCGTATGGAGCCGGGCATGCCCGAGTCTTTCAACGTGTTGATCAAGGAAATTCGTTCCCTCGGCATCGATATCGATCTGGAAACCGAATAACACGTGACGCGAATCGAGAGCGGGGCAGGATTGCCCGCTCTCTGCTCCGCCAGGAGGAAAGGCCTTGAAAGACCTACTGAATTTGCTGAAAAACCAGGGTCAAGTCGAAGAGTTCGACGCCATCCGTATTGGATTGGCATCGCCTGAGATGATCCGCTCTTGGTCGTTCGGCGAAGTTAAAAAGCCGGAAACGATCAACTACCGTACGTTCAAACCTGAGCGTGACGGCCTGTTCTGCGCCAAGATCTTTGGCCCGGTAAAGGATTACGAGTGCCTGTGCGGTAAGTACAAGCGCTTGAAGCACCGTGGTGTGATCTGCGAGAAGTGCGGCGTTGAAGTCGCGCTGGCAAAAGTTCGTCGTGAGCGCATGGCGCACATCGAACTGGCCTCGCCAGTTGCCCACATCTGGTTCCTGAAATCGCTGCCGTCGCGTATCGGCTTGCTGATGGACATGACCCTGCGTGATATCGAACGCGTTCTCTACTTCGAGAGCTATGTCGTTATCGACCCAGGCATGACCACCCTTGAAAAAGGTCAGCTGCTGAACGACGAGCAGTACTTCGAAGCGCTGGAAGAGTTCGGTGATGATTTCGACGCCCGCATGGGTGCTGAAGCTGTCCGTGAACTGCTGCACGCTATCGACCTGGAGCACGAGATTGGCCGTCTGCGCGAAGAAATTCCGCAAACCAACTCCGAAACCAAGATCAAGAAGCTGTCCAAGCGTCTGAAGTTGATGGAAGCCTTCCAGGGTTCCGGCAACCTTCCAGAATGGATGGTGCTGACCGTTCTGCCGGTTCTGCCGCCAGATCTGCGTCCACTGGTCCCGCTGGATGGCGGTCGCTTCGCGACTTCCGACCTCAACGATCTGTATCGTCGAGTGATCAACCGTAACAACCGCTTGAAGCGTCTGCTTGATCTGTCCGCTCCGGACATCATCGTGCGCAACGAAAAGCGTATGTTGCAGGAAGCTGTCGATGCACTGCTCGACAACGGTCGTCGTGGCCGCGCTATCACCGGTTCGAACAAGCGTCCTCTGAAATCTTTGGCTGACATGATCAAGGGTAAGCAGGGTCGTTTCCGTCAGAACTTGCTCGGTAAGCGTGTTGACTACTCCGGTCGTTCGGTAATTACCGTAGGCCCGACTCTGCGTCTGCATCAGTGCGGTCTGCCGAAGAAGATGGCTCTCGAGCTGTTCAAACCGTTCATTTTCGGCAAGCTGGAAATGCGTGGTCTCGCGACTACCATCAAAGCCGCCAAGAAAATGGTCGAGCGCGAACTGCCAGAGGTTTGGGACGTTCTCGCTGAAGTGATCCGTGAACACCCGGTTCTCCTCAACCGTGCACCGACCCTTCACCGTCTGGGTATCCAGGCGTTTGAACCAGTACTGATCGAAGGTAAGGCTATTCAGCTGCACCCGCTGGTCTGCGCCGCGTACAACGCCGACTTCGACGGCGACCAAATGGCCGTGCACGTACCGCTGACGCTGGAAGCCCAGCTCGAAGCGCGTGCGTTGATGATGTCGACCAACAACATTCTGTCGCCAGCCAACGGTGAGCCAATCATCGTTCCGTCGCAGGACGTTGTATTGGGTCTGTACTACATGACTCGTGAAGCGATCAACGCCAAAGGCGAAGGTCGTGTGTTCGCGGATCTGCAGGAAGTTGACCGTGTGTTCCGTGCCGGCGAAGCCGCACTGCACGCCAAGGTCAAAGTGCGGATCAATGAAACCGTCAACGACCGTGACGGTGGCAGCGTGAGCGGCACTCGTATCGTCGACACCACTGTCGGCCGTGCGTTGCTGTATCAAGTTGTGCCAAAAGGTCTGTCGTACGACGTCGTCAACCTGCCGATGAAGAAAAAGGCGATCTCCAAGCTGATCAACCAGTGCTACCGCGTGGTTGGTTTGAAAGAGACCGTGATCTTCGCTGACCAGTTGATGTACACCGGTTTTGCTTATTCGACCATTTCCGGCGTTTCCATCGGTGTTAACGACTTCGTTATCCCGGATGAGAAAGCCCGCATCATCGGTGCTGCCACCGACGAAGTGAAAGAGATCGAGAGCCAGTACGCCTCCGGCCTGGTAACCCAGGGCGAGAAGTACAACAAAGTGATCGACCTTTGGTCGAAAGCGAACGACGAAGTTTCCAAGGCGATGATGGCCAACCTCTCGAAAGAGAAAGTCATCGACCGTCACGGCGTCGAAGTCGACCAAGAGTCGTTCAACTCGATGTACATGATGGCTGACTCGGGTGCGCGGGGTTCCGCAGCACAGATTCGTCAGCTGGCCGGTATGCGTGGTCTGATGGCCAAGCCGGACGGTTCCATCATCGAAACGCCGATTACTGCGAACTTCCGTGAAGGTTTGAGCGTACTTCAGTACTTCATCTCGACTCACGGTGCTCGTAAAGGTTTGGCGGATACCGCGTTGAAAACTGCGAACTCCGGTTACCTGACTCGTCGTCTGGTAGACGTGGCGCAGGATCTGGTCGTGACCGAGATCGATTGCGGTACCGAACACGGTCTGCTGATGACTCCGCACATTGAAGGCGGTGACGTTGTAGAGCCGTTGGGTGAACGCGTACTGGGTCGAGTAATCGCCCGTGACGTATTCAAGCCAGGTACCGAGGACATCATCGTTCCTGCCGGCACTCTGGTAGACGAGAAGTGGGTCGAGTTCATCGAACTCAACAGCATCGACGAAGTGATTGTTCGCTCGCCGATCAGCTGCGAAACCCGCTACGGCATTTGCGCCAAGTGCTACGGCCGTGACTTGGCTCGTGGTCACCAGGTGAACATCGGTGAAGCGGTCGGCGTTATCGCTGCCCAGTCCATCGGTGAGCCGGGTACCCAGCTGACCATGCGTACGTTCCACATTGGTGGTGCGGCAAGCCGGACCTCCGCAGCCGACAGCGTTCAGGTGAAGAATGGCGGTACCGTCCGTCTGCACAACCTGAAACACGTTGAGCGAGTGGATGGCCACCTGGTTGCTGTGTCCCGTTCCGGTGAGCTGGCAATCGCTGATGACTACGGTCGTGAGCGCGAGCGTTACAAGCTGCCGTACGGTGCTGTGATTTCGGTTAAAGAAGGTGACAAGGTCGACGCTGGCGCAATCGTGGCCAAGTGGGACCCGCACACTCACCCAATCGTTACCGAAATGAAAGGTACCGTGACCTACGTGGGCATGGAAGAAGGCATCACGATCAAGCGTCAGACTGACGAATTGACCGGTATGACCAACATTGAAGTACTCGACGCCAAAGATCGTCCAGCTGCCGGTAAAGACATCCGTCCTGCCGTGAAGATGGTCGACGACAACGGCAAGGATCTGTTGCTGCCAGGTACTGACGTAATCGCTCAGTACTTCCTGCCAGCCAACGCCCTGGTCGGTGTAGCGGATGGTGCGAAGATCGCGATCGGTGATGTTATCGCGCGTATCCCGCAAGAGACCTCGAAAACTCGAGACATCACCGGTGGTCTGCCGCGTGTTGCCGACTTGTTCGAAGCTCGTCGTCCGAAAGAAGCGTCGATTCTGGCTGAAGTCAGCGGCACCATCGCGTTCGGTAAAGAGACCAAAGGCAAGCGCCGTCTGGTCATTACCCCGAACGACGGTAGCGATCCGTACGAAGAGCTGATTCCGAAGTGGCGTCACCTGAACGTGTTCGAAGGCGAACAGGTAAACCGCGGCGAAGTTATCTCCGACGGCCCGAGCGATCCACACGACATCCTGCGTCTGCTGGGTGTGAGTGCGCTGGCCAAGTACATCGTTAACGAGATCCAGGACGTTTATCGTCTGCAGGGCGTGAAGATCAACGATAAGCACATCGAGACCATCCTGCGTCAGATGCTGCGTAAAGTTGAAATCGCTGAATCCGGCGATTCCACTTTCATCAAGGGCGACCAGATGGAATTGACTCACGTACTGGTAGAGAACGAGCGTCTGGCGGGCGACGAGAAATTCGTTTCCAAGTTCACTCGTGTACTGCTGGGTATCACCAAGGCGTCGTTGTCCACCGAATCGTTCATCTCGGCGGCTTCCTTCCAGGAAACCACTCGAGTACTGACCGAAGCGGCAGTCACCGGCAAGCGCGACTACTTGCGCGGTCTGAAAGAAAACGTGGTCGTGGGTCGTCTGATCCCGGCTGGTACCGGTTTGGCATATCACAGCGAGCGCAAGCGTCGCCGTGAAGCAGACAAGCCGTTGCGCGTAAGCGCCAGTGAAGTGGAAGCTGCACTGACCGAAGCGCTGAACTCGAGCGGTAACTGAGTTCTGCGATAAATGAGCGTAAGGCCCTGATCGCACCGTTCATCGAATCGAGACAATTTGTCGAGGTTCGATGAGTGGTGAGGTCGGGGCCTTGCCTTGACTGGGGCCAAGATCCTCTTTAGACTCTTGTACCCCTAAATTTGGCGGGAATTCGTTCCTGCCATTTTGCTTTTCTTGCAAGACAATAGCGTCGCAAGACAACAGTGGAGCTAGTAGATGGCAACTATCAACCAGCTGGTACGTCAGCCGCGTAAGCGTATCGTCGAGAAATCCGACGTGCCTGCGCTGCAGAACTGCCCGCAACGTCGTGGCGTGTGCACCCGTGTGTACACCACCACGCCGAAAAAACCTAACTCGGCACTGCGTAAAGTATGCCGTGTGCGTCTGACCAACGGTTTCGAGGTTTCCTCGTACATCGGCGGTGAAGGCCACAACCTGCAAGAGCACAGCGTGGTACTGATCCGCGGCGGTCGTGTAAAAGACTTGCCAGGTGTTCGTTACCACACCGTTCGCGGCTCCCTGGATACTTCCGGCGTCAAAGGTCGTAACCAAGGTCGTTCGAAGTACGGTACCAAGCGTCCGAAGTAATCGGTCGTTTTGCAGATTTCTATTTTATTGAGTCGATAAGAGTAAGGTCGGGCACGCATCCTCTGGATCTGTCCCGAGCTAACCTGAAGACCGCTTGAGGGCTTATCATGCCAAGACGTCGCGTAGCAGCAAAGCGTGAGATTCTGGACGATCCGAAATACGGAAGCCAGATCCTCGCCAAATTCATGAACCACGTTATGGAAAGCGGCAAGAAAGCCGTTGCCGAGCGTATCGTTTATGGTGCCCTGGAAACCGTTGCGGCCCGTAAGGTCGGCTCCGATCCCCTGGAACTCTTCGAGAAAGCACTCGACGCCATCGCTCCGCTGGTCGAAGTGAAGTCGCGCCGCGTTGGTGGTGCTACTTACCAGGTTCCGGTCGAAGTTCGTCCGTCCCGTCGTAACGCTCTGGCAATGCGCTGGTTGGTAGACTTCGCACGTAAGCGTGGCGAGAAGTCTATGGCTCTGCGCTTGGCTGGCGAGCTGCTGGATGCTGCTGAAGGTAAAGGTGCTGCTGTTAAGAAGCGTGAAGACGTGCACCGTATGGCAGAAGCCAACAAAGCTTTCTCGCACTACCGCTTCTAATTTTAGCTTCACTAATTTTGCGAGGGCTTTATGGCTCGTACTACTCCGATTAGTCGCTACCGTAACATCGGTATCGTCGCTCACGTGGATGCTGGTAAAACCACCACCACCGAGCGCGTCCTTTTTTACACCGGCAAAAGTCACAAAATGGGCGAGGTGCATGACGGCGCCGCGACCACAGACTGGATGGTTCAGGAGCAGGAGCGTGGTATTACCATTACTTCTGCTGCCATTACCGCCTTCTGGAAAGGTTCTGCCAAGCAGTACAAAGACGAGCATCGCTTCAACGTAATCGATACCCCGGGCCACGTAGACTTCACTATTGAAGTTGAACGTTCCCTGCGCGTACTCGACGGCGCGGTCGTTGTGTTCTGCGGTACTTCGGGTGTTGAGCCTCAGTCGGAAACCGTATGGCGTCAAGCCAACAAATACGGCGTTCCACGTCTTGTTTACGTAAACAAGATGGACCGTGCTGGTGCGAACTTCCTGCGCGTGATCGAACAGATCAAAAAGCGTCTGGGTCACACGCCAGTGCCAATCCAGTTGGCTATCGGTGCAGAAGACAACTTCCAGGGTCAGATCGATCTGATCAACATGGAAGCTGTGTACTGGAACGATTCCGACAAGGGTATGGTTCCTGTTCGTAAGCCTGTTCCTGAAGATATGCAGGAATTGGCTGCCGAATGGCGCGACAACATGGTTCAGGCTGCTGCCGAAGCCAATGAAGACCTGATGAACAAGTACCTTGAAGGTGAAGAACTCACCATCGAGGAGATCAAGGCCGCTCTGCGTCAGCGTACTATCGCTGGTGAAATCGTCTTGGCTGTTTGCGGTTCTTCCTTCAAGAACAAGGGTGTTCCCCTGGTTCTCGACGCCGTTATCGACTACCTGCCTGCGCCAACCGACATTCCTGCTATCAAGGGTACTGATCCTGATAACGAGGAAATCGAGCTGGAGCGTCATGCAGACGATGCGGAGCCGTTCTCGGCTCTGGCGTTCAAGATCGCTACCGACCCATTCGTGGGTACTTTGACCTTCGTCCGTGTTTACTCGGGCGTGTTGAACTCCGGCGACGGCGTGATCAACTCGGTTAAAGGCAAGAAAGAGCGCGTGGGTCGTATGGTGCAAATGCACGCAAACGCCCGTGAAGAGATCAAGGAAGTGCGCGCTGGCGACATCGCGGCCCTGATCGGCATGAAGGACGTCACCACTGGTGAAACCTTGTGCAACGCTGACAAGCCAATCATCCTCGTTCGTATGGACTTCCCGGAGCCGGTTATTTCGGTTGCCGTAGAGCCTAAGACCAAGGATGACCAGGAAAAAATGGGTATCGCTCTGGGCAAGCTTGCTCAGGAAGATCCATCTTTCCGCGTTAAAACTGATGAAGAGACTGGTCAAACGATCATCTCCGGCATGGGCGAGCTGCACCTGGACATCCTGGTTGACCGGATGCGCCGTGAGTTCAACGTCGAAGCCAACATCGGCAAGCCTCAGGTTTCCTATCGTGAGCGCATCACGAAGAACTGCGAAATCGAAGGCAAGTTCGTTCGTCAGTCCGGCGGTCGTGGCCAGTTCGGTCACTGCTGGATCCGTTTTGCTCCTGCTGACGAAGGTCAGGAAGGTCTGCAATTCGTGAACGAAGTAGTAGGTGGTGTGGTTCCTAAGGAATACATCCCGGCTATCCAGAAGGGTATCGAAGAGCAGATGAAGAACGGCGTAGTTGCCGGCTATCCGCTGATCGGCCTGAAGGCTACCGTGTTCGATGGTTCTTACCACGACGTCGACTCCAACGAGATGGCGTTTAAAGTGGCTGCTTCCATGGCGACCAAGCAACTGGCCCAGAAGGGTGGTGGTGAGTTGCTCGAGCCGATCATGGCGGTAGAGGTTGTTACGCCTGAAGACTATATGGGTGATGTGATGGGCGACCTTAATCGTCGTCGCGGCATGATCCAGGGTATGGAAGACACGGTCTCCGGCAAAGTAATCCGCGCGGAAGTTCCGCTGGGTGAAATGTTCGGTTACGCGACCGACGTTCGTTCCATGTCTCAGGGTCGCGCAAGCTACTCTATGGAATTCAAAAAATACGATACAGCCCCGTCGCACATCGTCGAGTCTGTTACCAAAAAACAAGGCTGATTCAGCCCCTTTAGGCTAGGAGTTAATTGTCGTGGCTAAAGAAAAATTTGATCGTTCCCTACCGCACGTCAACGTTGGCACCATCGGTCACGTTGACCACGGTAAAACCACTCTGACTGCTGCTCTGACTCGCGTTTGCTCCGAAGTTTTCGGTTCGGCAATCGTTGACTTCGACAAGATCGACAGCGCACCAGAAGAGAAAGCTCGTGGTATCACCATCAACACCGCGCACGTTGAATACAACTCGCTGATCCGTCACTACGCTCACGTTGACTGCCCAGGTCACGCTGACTATGTGAAGAACATGATCACCGGTGCTGCTCAAATGGACGGCGCAATCCTGGTTTGCTCGGCCGCTGATGGTCCGATGCCGCAAACCCGTGAGCACATCCTGCTGTCCCGCCAGGTTGGCGTTCCGTACATCGTGGTCTTCCTGAACAAGGCTGACCTGGTAGACGACGCTGAGCTGCTGGAACTGGTTGAGATGGAAGTTCGCGACCTGCTGTCCACCTATGACTTCCCAGGCGACGACACTCCGATCATCATCGGTTCGGCTCGTATGGCTCTGGAAGGCAAAGACGACAACGAAATGGGCACCACTGCCGTTCGTAAACTGGTTGAGACTCTGGACAGCTACATTCCAGATCCAGTTCGTGTTATCGACAAGCCGTTCCTGATGCCAATCGAAGACGTATTCTCGATCTCCGGTCGCGGTACTGTTGTAACTGGTCGTATCGAGCGCGGTATCGTCAAGGTTCAGGATCCACTGGAAATCGTTGGTCTGCGTGACACTACCGTCACCACCTGCACCGGTGTTGAAATGTTCCGTAAGCTGCTCGACGAAGGTCGTGCTGGCGAGAACTGCGGCGTTCTGCTGCGTGGCACCAAGCGTGACGACGTAGAGCGTGGCCAGGTTCTGGTCAAGCCAGGTTCGGTTAAGCCGCACACTACCTTCGAAGCTGAAGTGTACGTGTTGAGCAAAGAAGAAGGCGGTCGTCACACTCCGTTCTTCAAAGGCTACCGTCCACAGTTCTACTTCCGGACCACTGACGTGACCGGTAACTGCGAACTGCCGGAAGGCGTTGAGATGGTAATGCCAGGCGACAACATCAAAATGGTTGTCACCCTGATCAAGACCATCGCAATGGAAGACGGTCTGCGTTTCGCTATCCGTGAAGGCGGTCGTACCGTCGGCGCTGGCGTCGTAGCCAAAATCATCGCCTAACTCTTTTTGAGTTAGTAATGATGAGTTGAAAAAAGCCTCCGCTTAGCGGGGGCTTTTTTTATTGGGTTGACACCTATTCGGGGCGTCTATAGAATTGCGCCTCCTTTTAACGGGCGTATTGCGCTCGGTGGGAATAGCAGCCGGAGTCTGAAATCCAATGCAAAATCAGCAAATCCGTATCAGGTTGAAGGCCTTTGACCATCGTCTGATCGACCAATCCACCCAGGAAATCGTGGAAACCGCGAAACGTACTGGTGCTCAAGTGCGTGGTCCAATTCCACTGCCTACCCGTAAAGAGCGGTTCACCGTTCTGGTCTCCCCGCACGTCAACAAAGACGCGCGTGACCAGTACGAGATCCGTACTCATAAGCGCGTTCTGGATATCGTCCAGCCAACGGATAAAACCGTTGATGCGCTTATGAAGCTTGATCTTGCGGCCGGTGTGGAAGTGCAGATCAGCCTCGGCTAAGACTCGGTCTTAGTCGTGTAACGCTCTGAAATGGGCGGCCATAGCGGGTGAAAGCCCCGTACACTCATGAGGTTTACAACATGACTATTGGTGTAGTCGGTCGTAAATGCGGTATGACCCGTATTTTCACCGAAGAAGGTGTCTCCATTCCGGTTACGGTCATTGAGATCGAGCCGAATCGCGTCACCCAGTTCAAAACTGAAGAGACCGATGGCTATCGTGCAGTGCAAGTCACTGTCGGCGAGCGTCGCGCTTCCCGTGTAACAGCTGCTCAGGCTGGCCACTTCGCTAAGGCGAACGTTGCCGCTGGTCGTACCGTCATGGAGTTCCGCCTTGAAGAAGGCGAGTACCAGGCTGGCGATCTGATCAACGCTGAAATCTTCGCTGCTGGTCAACTGGTTGATGTAACCGGTCAGTCCAAAGGTAAAGGCTTCCAGGGTACGATCAAGCGTTGGAACTTCCGCGGGCAAGATAATACCCACGGTAACTCCGTGTCCCACCGCGTCCCGGGCTCTATCGGCCAGTGCCAGACTCCTGGTCGTGTATTCAAGGGCAAAAAAATGTCCGGTCATATGGGCGCTGAGCGCGTGACCGTGCAGTCCCTGGAAGTAGTGCGCGTGGACGCTGAACGCAATCTGTTGTTGGTCAAGGGTGCTGTTCCTGGCGCTACTGGCGGCAACCTGGTTGTACGTCCGGCAGCCAAGGCTCGCGGTTAAGGGGAAGCTGACATGCAATTAAATGTAAATGACGCTCAAGCGATCGAAGTTTCCGAACTGACGTTTGGCGGCGAGTTCAATGAGACGCTGGTTCACCAAGCAGTCGTGGCCTACATGGCCGGCGGCCGTCAGGGTAGCAAGCAGCAAAAGACCCGTTCCGACGTTCGTGGTGGCGGTAAGCGCCCTTGGCGTCAGAAAGGTACTGGCCGTGCTCGTGCCGGTACTATCCGTAGCCCAATCTGGCGCGGCGGCGGTACCACTTTCGCAGCTCGTCCACAGGATCACTCCCAGAAGCTGAACAAGAAGATGTATCGCGCAGCAATGCGTTCCATCCTTGCTGAGCTGGTGCGTACTGATCGTCTGGTTGTGGTTCAGGATTTCGCCGTTGAGTCGCCGAAAACCAAAGACCTGCTGGGCAAACTGAACAACATGAGTCTGACCGACGTTCTGATCGTGTCCGACGCTGTTGATCAGAACCTGTACCTGGCTGCTCGCAACCTGCCACACGTTGATGTACGTGACGTGCAAGGTTCCGATCCAGTTAGTCTGATCGCATACGACAAGGTGTTGATCACCGTGTCGGCCGTGAAGAAATTCGAGGAGCTGCTGGGATGAACCAGGAACGCGTATTTAAAGTTCTGCTTGGCCCGCACGTTTCCGAGAAGGCTACGGTTCTGGCTGACAAGAAAGGCCAGTTCGTTTTCAAGGTTGCAACTGACGCAACCAAGCTGGAAATCAAGAAGGCCGTCGAAAGCCTGTTCAGCGTGAAAGTTGAGCGTGTTACTACCCTGAACGTTCTGGGTAAAAGCAAGCGCACAGCTCGCGGTCTGGGCAAGCGTAATGACTGGAAGAAGGCAGTTATCTCCCTTCAGCCAGGCCAAGATCTCGATTTCAGCAGCAGTGCTGAGTAAGGAAGGGGTGCATCATGGCAATCGTTAAATGCAAACCGACTTCCCCTGGCCGCCGTTTTGTGGTCAAGGTGGTCAACCAGGAGCTGCATAAAGGCGCTCCTCACGCACCGCTGCTCGAGAAAAAATCGAAGACTGGTGGTCGTAACAACAATGGTCGCATTACCACTCGTCACATCGGTGGTGGCCACAAGCAGCATTATCGTATGGTCGATTTCCGTCGCAACGACAAAGATGGCATTCCAGCCACTGTTGAACGCATTGAATACGATCCAAACCGTACTGCTCACATTGCTCTTATGTTGTACGCAGACGGCGAACGCCGTTACATCATCGCCCCTAAAGGCGTGAGCGCTGGCGACCAGCTGATTTCGGGTGCTTTGGCTCCGATCAAGCCGGGCAACCAGTTGCAACTGCGCAGCATTCCAGTTGGTAGCACCGTACACGGCATCGAATTGAAGCCAGGTAAAGGCGCACAGATCGCTCGTTCCGCTGGTGCTTCGGCTCAGCTGATCGCTCGTGAAGGTGTGTACGTGACCCTGCGTCTGCGTTCCGGTGAAATGCGTAAAGTACTGGCTGAATGCCGTGCGACCTTGGGCGAAGTCTCGAACTCCGAGCATAGCCTGCGTTCGCTGGGTAAAGCTGGTGCCAAACGCTGGCGTGGCGTTCGCCCAACCGTTCGTGGTGTTGCCATGAACCCGGTTGACCACCCACATGGTGGTGGTGAAGGTCGTACCTCTGGTGGTCGTCATCCGGTATCGCCATGGGGCTTCCCGACTAAGGGCGCGAAGACTCGTGGTAATAAGCGTACCGACAAAATGATCGTCCGTCGTCGCAAGTAAATAGAGGGATACGACAGTGCCACGTTCTCTGAAAAAAGGTCCTTTTATTGATCTTCACCTACTGAAGAAGATCGAAGTGGCGGCGGAAAAGAACGATCGCAAACCAATTAAGACTTGGTCGCGTCGTTCGATGATCCTGCCACAAATGGTCGGTCTGACCATCGCAGTACACAACGGTCGTCAACACGTCCCAGTTCTCGTTAACGAAGACATGGTCGGCCACAAACTGGGCGAGTTTGCCGGTACCCGCACTTATCGTGGGCACGTGGCAGACAAGAAAGCCAAGCGTTAAGGGGTTAGGAAATGGAAGTAGCCGCTAAGTTGTCGGGCGCTCGAATCTCCGCCCAGAAAGCCCGCTTGGTCGCCGACCAGATTCGCGGGAAGAAGGTGGGCGAAGCGCTCAACTTGTTGGCTTTCAGCAGTAAGAAAGCCGCCGAGATCATGAAGAAAGTGCTGGAGTCGGCCGTAGCCAACGCCGAGCATAACGAAGGCGCAGACGTTGATGACCTTAAGGTCAGCACCGTTTTCGTCAACGAAGGGCGTTCGCTGAAGCGCATCATGCCACGTGCCAAAGGCCGTGCTGATCGCATCGTCAAGCGGTCTTGCCATATCACTGTCAAGGTTGCTGACAAGTAACGGAGTCGAAGAGATGGGTCAGAAAGTACATCCCATTGGCATTCGCCTGGGAATCGTCAAGGAGCACACCTCCGTCTGGTACGCAGACGGTCGGACTTATGCGGACTATTTGTTCGCTGATCTGAAGGTGCGTGAGTATCTCCAAGACAAACTAAAAAGCGCGTCCGTAAGCCGTATCGATATCCATCGTCCGGCGCAAACTGCACGTATCACCATCCACACCGCTCGTCCAGGTATCGTTATCGGGAAGAAAGGTGAAGATGTTGAGAAACTGCGTCAGGACCTGACCAAGCAAATGGGTGTGCCTGTGCACATCAATATCGAAGAGATCCGTAAGCCGGAGCTCGACGGTATGCTGGTTGCGCAGAGCGTAGCTCAGCAGCTGGAGCGTCGCGTAATGTTCCGTCGCGCTATGAAGCGCGCTGTACAGAACGCCATGCGCATTGGTGCCAAAGGCATCAAAATCCAAGTGAGCGGTCGTCTCGGCGGTGCTGAAATCGCACGTACTGAATGGTATCGCGAAGGTCGTGTGCCACTGCACACCCTGCGTGCCGACATCGACTATGCCAACTACGAAGCTCACACCACTTACGGTGTGATCGGTGTAAAGGTTTGGATCTTCAAAGGCGAAGTAATTGGTGGTCGCCAAGAAGAACTGAAACCACAAGCACCAGCGCCTCGTAAAAAAGCTGCTAAGTAAGGGGTACGCCAAATGTTGCAACCTAAGCGTACGAAGTTCCGCAAGCAGATGACAGGCCACAACCGTGGTCTGGCTCAGCGCGGTAGCAAAGTCAGCTTCGGCGAGTTCGCGCTGAAGTCTGTAGCTCGTGGTCGTCTCACCGCTCGTCAGATCGAGTCAGCGCGTCGTGCTCTGACCCGTCACGTTAAACGTGGCGGCAAGATCTGGATCCGTGTATTCCCGGACAAGCCGATCTCCAAAAAGCCTCTCGAGGTTCGGATGGGTAAAGGTAAGGGTAACGTGGAATACTGGGTTGCCCAGATTCAGCCAGGTAAAGTCCTGTATGAAATCGAGGGCGTAACTGAAGAGCTGGCGCGTGAGGCTTTTGCCCTGGCTGCTGCAAAGCTGCCGCTCGCCACCGCCTTTGTTAAACGGACGGTGATGTGATGAAAGCGAATGAACTTCGTGAAAAATCCGCACAGCAGCTGAACGAGCAACTGCTCGGCCTGCTGCGCGACCAGTTCAATCTGCGTATGCAGAAAGCAACTGGCCAGTTGGGGCAGTCTCATCTGCTCTCGCAAGTTAAACGTGACATCGCTCGCGTGAAGACTGTGCTCAACCAGCAGGCAGGTAAGTGATCATGGCTGAAGCCGAAAAAACTGTCCGTACGCTGACTGGCCGTGTTGTCAGCGACAAGATGGACAAAACCATCACCGTTCTGATCGAGCGTCGCGTTAAGCACCCGATCTACGGTAAATACGTTAAGCGTTCGACTAAGCTGCACGCGCACGACGAAACCAATCAGTGCCACATCGGCGACAAAGTCACTATTCGTGAAACTCGTCCGATGGCCAAGACCAAGTCTTGGGCGCTGGTTGATGTTCTCGAACGCGCTGTGGAAGTCTAAGGACTAGGGGTCGGAGAAATTATATGATTCAGACTCAATCCATGCTCGATGTGGCCGATAACAGCGGCGCACGCCGCGTTATGTGCATCAAGGTGCTGGGTGGCTCCCATCGTCGTTACGCTGGTATCGGTGACATCATCAAAGTTACCGTGAAGGAAGCAATTCCTCGCGGTAAAGTGAAAAAAGGCCAAGTGATGACTGCTGTTGTAGTCCGCACTCGTCACGGCGTACGTCGTGCTGATGGCTCCATTATCCGCTTTGATGGCAACGCTGCTGTTCTTCTGAACAACAAGCAAGAGCCGATCGGCACCCGTATCTTTGGGCCAGTGACCCGTGAACTTCGTACTGAGAAGTTCATGAAGATCGTCTCGCTCGCCCCAGAAGTGCTGTAAGGAGATCCGACATGCAAAAGATTCGTCGTGACGACGAGATCATCGTGATCGCCGGCAAAGACAAAGGTAAGCGCGGTAAGGTGCTGAAGGTTCTTGCTGACAACCGTCTGGTTGTTGGTGGTCTGAACCTGGTCAAGCGTCATACCAAGCCCAACCCGATGTCGGGCGTACAAGGCGGTATCGTCGAGAAAGAAGCGCCACTGCACGCTTCTAACGTAGCCATCTTCAATGGCGAAACCAACAAGGCTGACCGCGTTGGTTTCAAAGTAGAAGAAGGTAAGAAAATTCGTGTCTTCAAGTCGACCCAAAAAGCGGTTGATGCTTGAACACTGCTAGGTAGAAGACCATGGCACGACTAAAAGAGATTTACCGGAAGGAAATCGCTCCGAAACTTAAGGAAGAACTTAAGCTTTCGAACGTGATGGAAGTTCCGCGCGTTACCAAAATCACCCTGAACATGGGTCTGGGCGAAGCGATCGGCGACAAAAAAGTCATCGAGCACGCTGTTGCTGACCTGGAAAAGATCACCGGCCAAAAAGTCGTTGTGACCTACGCTCGTAAATCCATCGCTGGCTTTAAAGTCCGTGAAGGATGGCCGATCGGCGTCAAGGTGACTCTGCGCCGTGAGCGTATGTACGAGTTCCTGGATCGTCTGCTGTCGATCTCCCTGCCTCGGGTTCGCGACTTCCGCGGCCTGAATGCCAAGTCCTTCGATGGTCGTGGTAACTACAGCATGGGCGTGAAAGAGCAGATCATTTTCCCGGAAATCGACTACGACAAGATCGATGCTCTCCGCGGTCTGGACATTACCCTGACCACCACTGCCAAGAACGATGATGAAGGCCGCGCTCTGCTGCGTGCTTTCAAATTCCCGTTCCGCAACTGATTGGAGTAGGAAAATGGCCAAGAAGAGCATGAAAAACCGTGAGCTGAAGCGTCAGCTCACCGTTGCCAAGTACGCCACCAAGCGTGCAGCGCTGAAAGCTATCATCGTTGATCTGAACGCAAGTCCAGAAGCGCGTTGGGAAGCTACAGTAGCTCTGCAGAAGCAACCACGTGACGCAAGCGCTGCGCGCATGCGTAACCGTTGCCGCCTGACTGGTCGTCCGCACGGCGTTTACCGCAAGTTCGGCCTTGGCCGTAACAAACTGCGTGAAGCGGCAATGCGTGGTGACGTACCGGGTCTGGTTAAAGCCAGCTGGTAATTGCTGTCAAAGCTTCGATGCTCGGGTTCGCAAGAACCTGACCATCGGTGGCCTTGAACTTGAATCAAGCCCCTTTTGGGGCTTGATTCATTTCTGGGGTGTGTCTAGAATACCCGGCTCGCCTGAGCCCGTGTTTTTACTGCCCGGAAGTTCTCGGCGACAAGTAGTAGCCGCAAGGCTAATTTTTTTGTATTAGGAGCGTCTAGCCCATGAGTATGCAGGACCCGTTAGCGGACATGCTAACTCGAATCCGTAATGCCCAGATGGCTGAAAAGGCCGTTGTAAGCATGCCGTCTTCCACGTTGAAGGTGGCTGTAGCAAAAGTCCTGAAGGACGAAGGTTACATCGCGGATTTTCAGATCACCACCGAAGCTAAACCTTCGTTGTCCATCTCGCTGAAGTACTTCGAAGGCCGTCCGGTTATCGAAGAAGTGAAGCGCGTTAGTCGTCCAGGCCTGCGTCAGTACAAGTCCGTTGAAGATCTGCCGAAAGTTCGTGGCGGTCTTGGCGTGTCTATCGTCTCCACCAACAAAGGTGTGATGACGGATCGTGCTGCGCGCGCTGCCGGTGTCGGCGGCGAAGTTCTTTGCACTGTGTTCTAAGGGGGGATAAGCATGTCTCGCGTCGCTAAGAACCCCGTTAAGCTGCCAGCCGGTGTCGAAGTAAAATTCGCAGGCCAACAGCTTTCGGTGAAGGGTGCCAAGGGCACTCTTGAACTGAACATCCATTCGTCCGTTGAGATCGTTGAAGAAGCTGGTGAGCTGCGTTTCGCTGCTCGCAATGGCGATCAACAAACTCGCGCAATGGCCGGTACCACGCGTGCGTTGGTAAACAACATGGTCCAAGGCGTAAGCCAAGGCTTCGAGCGCAAGCTCCAGCTGGTCGGTGTTGGTTACAAAGCGCAAGCAAAAGGCACGGTTTTGAACCTGGCCCTTGGCTTCTCGCACCCAGTGGATTACGAACTGCCGGAAGGCATCACCGCTGAGACTCCTAGCCAGACCGATATCCTGATCAAGGGCATCGATAAGCAACTGGTAGGTCAAGTGGCTGCTGAGATCCGCGACTTCCGTCCACCAGAGCCGTACAAAGGCAAAGGTGTGCGCTACGCGGACGAAGTCGTCCGTCGTAAAGAAGCCAAGAAGAAGTAGGGCATAGCAAATGACCGACAAAAAAGTTACTCGACTGCGTCGCGCTCGCAAAGCACGCCTGAAAATGCACGAACTAGAAGTCGTGCGTCTCTGCGTGTTCCGCTCGTCGCAGCACATTTACGCCCAGGTCATCTCGGCCGACGGCAACAAAGTCCTGGCAAGCGCCTCGACTTTGGATAAAGAACTGCGTGATGGCGCCACTGGCAACATCGACGCGGCCACAAAGGTTGGCCAGCTGGTCGCTACGCGTGCTAAGGCCGCTGGCGTCTCGCAAGTGGCTTTCGACCGCTCTGGCTTCAAGTACCACGGCCGCGTGAAAGCGCTGGCTGATGCTGCTCGTGAAGCTGGGCTGGAGTTCTAAGTTATGTCAAATAACGACCAAAAGCGCGACGAAGGCTACATTGAGAAGCTGGTTCAAGTTAACCGCGTAGCCAAAACCGTTAAAGGCGGCCGTATCTTCACTTTCACCGCGTTGACCGTGGTTGGTGATGGTAAAGGGCGCGTTGGCTTCGGCCGTGGCAAGTCACGTGAAGTGCCTGCTGCGATCCAGAAGGCAATGGAAGCTGCTCGCCGCAACATGATCCAAGTTGACCTGAACGGCACCACTCTGCAGTACGCAATGAAGTCCGCTCATGGCGCTTCGAAGGTGTACATGCAGCCTGCTTCTGAAGGTACCGGTATCATCGCTGGCGGCGCTATGCGTGCTGTCCTCGAAGTTGCTGGCGTTCAGAACGTTCTGGCCAAGTGCTACGGCTCGACTAACCCGGTAAACGTGGTTCACGCCACTTTCAAAGGTTTGAAAGCTATGCAATCTCCTGAATCCATTGCCGCCAAGCGTGGCAAAAGCGTCAAGGAGATCTTCTGATCATGGCTACCGTTAAAGTAACGCTGATCAAAAGCATGACCGGCCGCATCCCTAACCACAAACTGTGTGTTAAGGGTCTGGGTCTGCGTCGCATCGGTCACACTGTAGAAGTCCAGGATACTCCCGAGAATCGCGGGATGATCAACAAGGCTTACTACATGCTGCGTGTCGAGGGTTAATCGATGAAACTCAATGATCTGAGTCCAGCGCCGGGTTCCCGTCGCGAAAAGCATCGTCCGGGCCGTGGTATCGGTAGCGGTTTGGGTAAGACTGGTGGCCGTGGCCACAAAGGTCAAACCTCCCGCTCCGGTGGCACCATTGCTCCAGGCTTTGAAGGCGGTCAACAGCCGCTGCATCGTCGTCTGCCGAAGTTCGGTTTCGTTTCCCTGAAGGCTATGGACCGCGCAGAAGTGCGTCTGTCCGAGCTGGCTAAAGTGGAAGGCGACATCGTTACCGTGCAGTCCCTGAAAGATGCCAACGTGATCAACGTCAACGTACAGCGTGTGAAAATCATGCTGTCCGGTGAAGTGACTCGCGCTGTCACTATCGGCAAGGGAATCGGCGCCACCAAAGGTGCGCGTTCGGCTATCGAAGCAGCTGGCGGCAAGTTCGAGGAATAAATGGCTAAGCAAGGTGCTCTCTCTGCGCTCGGCAAAGGCGGTATGTCTGAACTTTGGGCTCGTCTGCGTTTTCTGTTCCTGGCGATTATCGTCTACCGAATAGGCGCACACATCCCGGTTCCAGGTATCAACCCGGACCGACTCGCAGACCTGTTTCGACAGAATGAGGGGACCATTCTTAGCTTGTTCAACATGTTTTCCGGCGGCGCGCTGGAACGGATGAGCATCTTTGCACTGGGGATCATGCCGTACATTTCGGCATCGATCATCATGCAACTGATGACCGCCGTCAGTCCGCAGCTGGAGCAGTTGAAGAAGGAAGGTGAAGCTGGCCGTCGCAAGATTAGCCAGTACACCCGCTACGGCACTGTCATCCTCGCTCTTGTTCAGGCTATTGGCATGTCCATTGGTCTGGCGGGGCAGGGTGTTGCGTTCAATGGTGACTTTGGCTTCCATTTCGTCGCGGTATCCACGTTTGTGGCTGGTGCGATGTTCATGATGTGGCTGGGTGAGCAGATTACTGAGCGCGGTGTAGGTAACGGTATCTCGATGTTGATTTTTTCGGGTATCGTCGCCGGTCTTCCGAGAGCAATCGGGCAGTCTTTCGAGTCTGCACGTCAGGGCGATATCAATATCTTCGCTTTGGTTGCCATCGGTTTGCTGGCAGTAGCGATTATCGGTTTCGTGGTGTTCATTGAGCGTGGTCAGCGTCGTATTGCTGTTCACTACGCCAAGCGTCAGCAGGGCCGCAAGGTCTTCGCTGCGCAGACTAGCCACTTGCCGCTGAAGGTGAACATGGCCGGTGTTATTCCGGCTATTTTCGCGAGCAGCATTTTGCTGTTCCCGGCTTCGTTGGGTGCCTGGTTTGGTCAGTCTGAAGGTATGGGCTGGTTGCAGGACATCTCGCAGTCGATCGCTCCTGGTCAGCCGTTGAATATTCTGCTGTTTAGTGCAGGGATTATTTTCTTCTGCTTCTTCTATACGGCGTTGATGTTCAATCCGAAAGACGTAGCGGAAAACCTGAAGAAGTCCGGTGCCTTTATTCCGGGCATCCGTCCAGGTGAGCAGTCTGCGCGCTACATTGATGGCGTTCTGACTCGCTTGACCATGTTCGGTGCTCTTTACATGACGGCCGTGTGTCTGTTGCCCCAGTTCCTGGTGGTTGCAGCAAACGTACCGTTCTACCTTGGCGGGACCTCGTTGCTGATCGTCGTCGTGGTTGTGATGGACTTCATGTCCCAAGTACAATCGCACCTCGTTTCGCACCAGTACGAATCCCTGATGAAGAAAGCCAACCTGAAGGGCTACGGCAGCGGCATGTTGCGCTGAGTACCCATAAGGTTCGAGGAGTTGGTGATGAAAGTTCGTGCATCGGTGAAAAAGCTGTGCCGTAACTGCAAGATTATTCGCCGCGAAGGTGTTGTTCGAGTAATTTGCAGCGCGGAACCGCGTCACAAACAGCGCCAAGGCTGAGTGTGATCCGCTTGAAGCCCGGCAGCTAGTGCGCTGCCGGGTTGATTATTTGTTATTACAGCGATATTATCTCGCGCCCTATTTCTTGGCTTCCGGGGCGTAGGTAGCTGTCAATTGGAGTCCCACTGAATGGCCCGTATTGCAGGCGTTAACATTCCAGATAACAAGCACACTGTTATCTCGCTGACCTACATCTATGGTGTTGGTCGCACTACTGCGCAGAAAATTTGCGCAGAGACTGGGGTAAACCCAGCCGCAAAGATCAAAGATCTGAGCGACGAGCAGATTGAACAGTTGCGTGGCGAAGTGGCGAAGTTCACCACTGAAGGTGACCTGCGTCGCGAAATCAACATGAAAATCAAGCGTTTGATGGACCTCGGTTGCTACCGCGGTCTGCGTCATCGTCGTGGTCTTCCAGTGCGCGGTCAGCGTACCAAGACTAACGCGCGTACCCGTAAAGGTCCGCGTAAGCCGATCCGCAAGTAATCGCCCACGCGAATCGACAGGAAATTAATCATGGCAAAACCTGCTGCTCGTCCTCGTAAAAAAGTTAAAAAGACAGTGGTTGATGGCATCGCCCACATCCATGCATCTTTTAACAACACCATCGTGACCATCACCGACCGTCAAGGTAACGCGCTTTCTTGGGCTACCTCCGGTGGTTCGGGTTTCCGCGGTTCCCGCAAGTCCACTCCGTTTGCTGCTCAAGTAGCTGCTGAACGTGCTGGTCAAGCTGCGCTGGAATATGGCCTGAAAAACCTCGACGTAAACGTCAAAGGTCCAGGTCCAGGTCGTGAGTCTGCTGTCCGTGCTTTGAACGGCTGTGGCTATAAGATCGCCAGCATCACCGACGTGACGCCAATCCCGCACAACGGGTGCCGTCCGCCGAAGAAGCGCCGCGTGTAATCCAGGAGATTGTAAAGAATGGCTCGTTACATTGGTCCAAAATGCAAACTCGCTCGTCGCGAAGGCACCGATCTCTTCCTGAAGAGCGGCGTGCGCGCGATCGAATCGAAGTGCAACATTGAAGCAGCACCTGGTATCCACGGCCAACGCCGCGGTCGCCAGTCCGATTACGGCACCCAACTGCGTGAAAAGCAGAAGGTCCGTCGTATCTACGGCGTTCTCGAGCGTCAGTTCAGCGGCTACTACAAAGAAGCTGCTGGCAAGAAAGGTGCAACCGGTGAAAACCTGCTGCAACTGCTCGAATGCCGTCTGGACAACGTTGTATACCGTATGGGCTTTGGTTCGACTCGTGCCGAATCCCGTCAGCTGGTATCGCACAAGTCGATCAGCGTTAACGGTCAGACCGTAAACGTTCCGTCGTACCAGGTTCGTGCTGGCGACGTGGTTGCTGTTCGCGAGAAAGCAAAAAACCAACTTCGCATTGTCCAAGCTCTCGATCTGTGTGCCCAACGTGGCCGCGTAGAATGGGTAGAAGTAGACACTGAGAAGAAGTCGGGCGTTTTCAAGAACGTTCCTGCTCGCAGTGATCTGTCCGCCGACATCAACGAAAGCCTGATTGTCGAGCTCTACTCCAAGTAAGGGCTAGAAAATAGGTGCATCCATGCAGATTTCGGTAAATGAGTTCCTGACACCCCGCCACATTGATGTGCAGGTTGTCAGTCCAACCCGCGCCAAGATCACTCTCGAGCCTCTCGAGCGTGGTTTTGGCCACACCCTGGGCAACGCGCTGCGACGCATCCTGTTGTCCTCAATGCCCGGCTGCGCAGTAGTCGAGGCCGAGATTGACGGTGTACTCCATGAGTACAGCGCCATCGAAGGTGTACAGGAAGACGTAATTGAAATCCTGTTGAACCTTAAAGGTCTGGCTATCAAGCTGCACGGTCGTGACGAAGTTACGCTGACCTTGTCGAAGAAGGGTTCGGGGGTGGTTACCGCTGCCGATATTCAGCTGGATCATGATGTCGAGATCGTTAATCCCGATCACGTAATCGCTAACCTGGCGTCTAACGGCGCCCTGAACATGAAGCTCACCGTAGCTCGTGGTCGTGGTTATGAACCAGCAGACTCGCGTCAGAGCGATGAAGACGAAAGCCGCAGCATCGGTCGCTTGCAGCTTGACTCTTCGTTCAGCCCGGTTCGCCGTATCGCATACGTGGTGGAAAACGCCCGTGTCGAGCAGCGCACTAACCTGGACAAGCTGGTTATTGATCTGGAAACCAACGGTACTCTGGATCCTGAAGAGGCAATTCGCCGCGCTGCAACCATCCTGCAACAGCAGTTGGCTGCGTTCGTCGACCTCAAAGGTGACAGTGAGCCAGTGGTTGTCGAGCAGGAAGACGAGATCGATCCGATCCTGCTTCGCCCGGTTGACGATCTGGAACTGACTGTACGTTCGGCTAACTGCCTTAAGGCGGAAAACATCTACTACATCGGTGACCTGATTCAGCGTACCGAAGTAGAGCTGTTGAAGACTCCGAACCTTGGCAAGAAATCCTTGACTGAAATCAAGGACGTTCTAGCCTCCCGCGGTCTGTCCCTCGGCATGCGCCTCGACAACTGGCCGCCTGCAAGTCTTAAGAAGGACGACAAGGCGACTGCCTGATCGTCGTAATCACCGAACGTAGTGTTTGGTAAGGAATGAACCATGCGTCATCGTAAAAGTGGTCGTCACCTGAGCCGCACCAGCTCGCACCGCAAGGCCATGTTTCAAAACATGGCGGTGTCGCTGTTCGAGCACGAGCTGATCAAAACTACTCTGCCAAAAGCCAAAGAACTGCGTCGCGTTGCTGAGCCGCTGATCACTCTGGCCAAGACAGACAGCCTGGCTAACCGCCGTCTGGCTTTCGACCGTACTCGCTCGAAAGCTATCGTTGGTAAGCTCTTCAACGACCTGGGCAAGCGTTACGCTACCCGTGAGGGTGGCTACCTGCGCATCCTCAAGTGCGGTTTCCGCACTGGCGACAACGCGCCTATGGCGTACGTCGAGTTGGTTGATCGTGCTACCGGCGGTGAAGCTGTATCCGCTGAGTAAGACGTCAGTCTGAAACGAAGAACCGGGCCTAGTGCCCGGTTTTTTGTGCCTGCAAGAAATGCGTCGCCCATACAAGCTTTGTTCATGCATCGTTCTGCACTCTATGTCTGTGGTTTGATCGTTAGTAATTTTCTATTGATGTCCGCAAGTTAATGAATTTGTGGGTGTCGCATTGATGATCAATACTGCCCACCAAGCCGATTAGCCGGCAGTTCAAAGACTGACAGAGGAAGAAGATCGCATGAGCCAAAACAAGACGCTTACGACCGCCAGTGGCGCGCCTGTCGCTGATAACCAGAATTCCCGTTCCGCCGGTCCACGTGGCCCGCTGCTCCTCGACGATTTTCATCTGCTCGAGAAGCTTGCCCACTTCAACCGTGAAAACATTCCAGAGCGCCGTGTACACGCCAAAGGCTCGGGCGCTTACGGTACTTTCACCGTTACCAATGACATCTCTCAGTACACCAGCGCCAAACTGTTTTCGGCTGTTGGCAAACAGACTCCCACCTTCCTGCGCTTTTCTACCGTAGGCGGCGAGCGTGGTTCGGCTGATACCGAGCGCGATCCACGCGGCTTTGCGCTGAAGTTCTACACCGAAGAAGGCAACTGGGACATCGTTGGCAACAACACGCCAGTATTCTTCATTCGTGACCCGCTTAAATTCCCGGATTTCATCCACACGCAAAAACGTCTGCCGCAAAGCAACCTGAAAAGTGCGCAGATGATGTGGGACTTCTGGTCGCACTCGCCCGAAGCGCTGCACCAGGTCACGATTCTGTTCTCTGATCGCGGCATTCCTGACGGCTACCGCCATATGCACGGCTTCGGCAGTCACACCTACAGCCTGATCAGCGCGCAAGGCGAGCGTCATTGGGTCAAGTGGCACTACAAGACCAAACAGGGGATCAAGAATCTCGCACCCGCAGATGCTGCACGCATCGCAGGCACTGACCCGGATTACGCCCAGCGCGATCTGTTCGAAGCCATTGAGCGCGGCGATTTCCCGAAATGGCGTGTATGCATTCAGATCATGACTGAGGCTCAAGCCGCGGCGCATTACGAAAACCCATTCGACGTAACCAAAACCTGGTCGCAGAAGGAATTCCCGCTGATCGAAGTTGGTGAGCTGGAGCTCAATCGCAATCCGCTCAACTACTTCGCGGAAGTCGAGCAAGCCGCATTCGGCCCAAGCAATATGGTGCCAGGTGTTGGCCTGTCGCCGGACCGGATGCTGCAAGGTCGCGTATTCGCTTACGCGGATGCTCATCGCTACCGCATTGGCACCAATCACCAGCAATTGCCGGTGAACGCGCCGCGCAGCCCGGTCAACACTTACCAGCGCGATGGTTCCATGGCGTTTGGCAGTAATGGTGGCGCCGCACCCAACTACGAGCCGAACAGCTACATCGAATCGCCGAAACAAGCTCCGCACTACGCTGAGCCGGCATTGGCCTTGAGCGGCAACGCTGATCGCTACGACCACCGCGAAGACACCGATTACTACAGCCACGCCGGTGCGCTGTTCCGTCTGATGAACGACGAGCAGAAAGCGTTACTGGTGAGCAACATCGCCGGAGCAATGTCGGGTGTATCGAGTGATGTAGTCGACCGCCAGTTGCAGCATTTCTACAAAGCCGATGCGGCGTATGGAGAAGCAATCGCAAAGCTGCTCAACGTACAGCTTAACGAAGTCTAAACGAGAAGCAGAACCGCCCTCATTTGGGCGGTTTTTGCGTTATTTAGGCCTCTTTTCTCGGAATATCTTCGCTTTTATTGCGCTTGGAGAGTGACCTTGCAGTCAGCTTGGTTCAAACTACAGACTTTCAAGCAGGGAGATGTAGGGCGATGCAAGGCCACCCAGACGTTATCGATTACCTCAACACGTTGCTGACCGGCGAACTGGCCGCGCGTGACCAATATTTCGTTCATTCGCGGATGTATGAGGACTGGGGTTTCACCAAGCTCTATGAACGAATCAACCACGAGATGGAAGAAGAGGCGCAGCACGCTGACGCCCTGATGCGCCGGATCCTGATGCTCGAAGGCACCCCGCGCATGCGTCCGGATGATCTTGATGTCGGCACCACGGTGCCGGAGATGCTGGAAACGGACCTGCGCCTCGAATACAAAGTTCGCGCCGCGCTGTGCAAAGGCATCGAGCTATGCGAGCTGCACAAAGATTACGTCAGCCGCGAGATCCTGCGGGTTCAGCTGAACGATACCGAAGAAGATCACACCTACTGGCTGGAAAAGCAGTTGGGCCTGATCAAGTTGATCGGTCTGCAGAACTACCTGCAATCCCACGCGTCCTGATTGCTAAAGATGTAAAAAAGCCCCGGTCACTGATGAAGTGACCGGGGCTTTTTCATGTTCGGCGATCAGTCGCGGTCGCGGATCAGCAAAGGCTTGAGATAGAAACCAGTGTGAGACTGCTTCATCTCGGCCACTTCTTCCGGCGTACCGACCGCAATGATCTGTCCACCCTTGGAGCCACCCTCAGGACCAAGATCTACCAACCAGTCGGCAGTCTTGATCACGTCAAGGTTGTGCTCGATCACCACCACTGTGTTGCCGTGGTCGCGCAGACGATGCAGAACATCGAGCAGTTGCTGAATGTCCGCGAAGTGCAGACCGGTAGTCGGCTCATCGAGGATGTACAGCGTCTTGCCGGTATCGCGCTTGGACAGCTCGCGAGACAACTTGACCCGCTGCGCCTCGCCACCGGACAGCGTCGTCGCCGACTGCCCCAGCTTGATGTACGACAAACCTACATCCATCAGCGTTTGCAGCTTGCGCGCCAGTGCCGGCACCGCATCGAAGAACTCCCGCGCTTCCTCGATCGTCATCTCGAGGGTTTCGTGGATGTTCTTGCCCTTGTACTTGATCTCAAGGGTTTCGCGGTTGTAGCGCTTGCTCTTGCACACGTCGCACGGCACGTAGATGTCCGGCAGGAAGTGCATCTCCACCTTGATCAGACCGTCGCCCTGGCAAGCCTCGCAGCGACCGCCCTTGACGTTGAACGAGAAACGCCCTGGACCGTAACCGCGTGAACGTGACTCGGGCACACCAGCAAACAGCTCACGAATAGGCGTGAACAAACCGGTATAGGTCGCCGGGTTGGAGCGCGGCGTCCGGCCGATCGGGCTCTGGTCGATGTCGACGACCTTGTCCAGATGTTCAAGACCTTTGATGCTGTCATGCGCTGCCGCTTCGAGCGTGGTCGCGCCATTGAGAGCCGTGGCGCTAAGCGGGAACAACGTGTTGTTGATCAGCGTCGATTTGCCCGAGCCGGACACGCCGGTTACGCAGGTCAGCAAACCAATCGGAATTTCCAGATCGACATTGCGCAGGTTGTTGCCTCGTGCGCCTTTGAGCGACAGCGTCAGCTTCTTGTTGCGCGGCGTGCGCTTGGCTGGCACGGCGATCTTGACCCGGCCTGACAGATATTTACCCGTCAGGGAGTCCGGATGCGCCATGACTTCGGCCGGCGTACCTTCCGCCACAATCCGTCCGCCGTGCACACCGGCACCCGGGCCGATATCCACCACGTAGTCGGCGAGGCGAATCGCGTCCTCGTCGTGCTCGACCACGATCACGGTGTTGCCTATATCGCGCAGGTGCTTGAGGGTGCCGAGCAGACGGTCGTTATCGCGTTGGTGCAGACCAATCGACGGCTCGTCGAGGATGTACAAAACCCCGACCAGACCCGCGCCGATCTGGCTGGCCAAGCGAATCCGCTGCGCTTCACCACCCGACAGCGTGTCGGCACTGCGATCCAGCGACAGATAGTCGAGACCGACGTTAACCAGAAATTGCAGGCGCTCGCGGATTTCCTTGAGAATCTTGTCGGCGATTTCGCCCCGGCGACCAGTCAATTTCAGCTCGCCGAAATACACGCAGGCATCGCCGATGGGCAGGTTGGTCACCGCTGGCAGCGTCTTCTCGCCGACCCAGACGTGCCGCGCCTCGCGACGCAGGCGAGTGCCACGGCAATCCGGACAGGCCTGATGGCTGAGGAACTTGGCCAGTTCTTCGCGCACGCTGGCCGACTCGGTTTCGCGGTAACGACGTTCCAGATTCGGCACGATGCCTTCGAACGGGTGCGAGCGTTTAACAATGTCGCCGCGGTCGTTGAGGTATTTGAAGTCCACGTTCTGCGAACCGCTGCCGTGCAGGATGAACTTCTGCTGATCGGCGGGCAGTTCATTGAACGGTTTTTCCAGGCTGAAGCCGTAGTGCGAGGCCAGCGAGCCAAGCATCTGGAAGTAATACACGTTGCGCCGATCCCAACCGCGAATCGCGCCCTCGGCCAGCGTCAGATCACCGTTGACCAGACGCTTGATGTCGAAGAACTGTTTAACCCCCAGACCATCGCAAGTCGGGCAGGCGCCGGCCGGGTTGTTGAAAGAAAACAGCTTGGGTTCCAGCTCGCTGATCGCATGGCCGCAGATCGGGCAGGCGAAGCGCGCGGAGAAGATCATCTCTTCGCCCGGCTCGTCGTCCATCGGTGCCACGAGGGCGATGCCATCCGCCAGTTTCAGGGCGGTCTCGAAGGATTCAGCCAGACGCTGCTGCAGGTCGGCGCGGACCTTGAAGCGGTCGACGATCACATCAATCGAATGCTTCTTCTGTTTATCCAGCTTCGGCAGTTCGTCGAGCTCGCAGATGCGACCGTTTACCCGGGCACGGACGAAGCCTTGAGCGCGCAGTTCTTCGAACACTGAAAGGTGCTCGCCTTTGCGCTCGCGGATCACCGGCGCCAGCAGCATCAGTTTGCTGCCTTCAGGCTGGGCCAGCACCAGGTCGACCATCTGGCTGACGGTCTGGGCTTCCAGCGGAATGTCGTGATCCGGGCAGCGCGGCGTACCGACGCGTGCGTAAAGCAGGCGCAAGTAGTCGTAGATTTCGGTGATGGTGCCGACTGTGGAGCGCGGGTTGTGCGAGGTCGATTTCTGCTCGATGGAGATTGCCGGCGACAGGCCTTCAATGGTGTCGACGTCAGGTTTTTCCATCATCGACAGAAACTGCCGGGCATAGGCCGACAGCGATTCGACATAGCGGCGCTGACCTTCGGCGTAAAGCGTGTCAAAGGCCAGGGACGACTTGCCGGATCCGGACAGGCCGGTGATGACGATCAGTTTGTCCCGTGGCAGGGTCAGGTCGATGTTCTTCAGGTTGTGGGTACGGGCCCCACGTATCAGGATCTTGTCCAAAGTGGCCTCGCTCGGCGGGCGTCGAAAACGTAGGAGTATACGGGCAAATACTGGATGGATGCACACTATCAAACAAGCAGTGAATTGCCACACATGAAGAGTGTTTCATCTGCACGCGGCAAAGCGTCGCGATATACCCTGTCTTTCGATGGGACTGGTAGAATCGCCGCCGGTTCACACGAGGTTTTTCCATGCACGATCCCCACAGCGAACGCATGAGTGGCAGCGAGACCCGCGCAGCGAGCGGTCTGGCCCTGGTGTTCGCCTTCCGTATGCTGGGCATGTTCATGGTGTTGCCGGTACTGGCGACCTATGGCATGGATCTGGCGGGAGCGACCCCGGCCCTGATCGGGCTGGCGATTGGCGCTTACGGCTTGACCCAGGCACTTTTCCAGATTCCGTTCGGGGTCATTTCCGACCGTATCGGCCGGCGACCGGTTATCTATCTTGGTTTGATCGTCTTCGCCCTCGGCAGCGTGCTTGCCTCGCAGGCCGATTCGATCTGGGGCGTGATCGCCGGCCGCATTCTGCAAGGCGCCGGCGCGATTTCCGCTGCGGTGATGGCGCTGCTTTCCGACCTGACCCGCGAACAACACCGCACCAAAGCGATGGCGATGATCGGCATGACCATCGGCCTGTCGTTCGCGGTGGCCATGGTGGTCGGGCCGTTGCTGACCCGTGCGTTCGGTCTGTCCGGACTGTTCCTCGCCACCGGCGCTATGGCGCTGATCGGGATCGTGATCGTGATGTTCATGGTGCCGAAATCCACCGGGCCGTTGCAGCATCGTGAGTCCGGTGTAGCGCGTCAGGCGTTGCTGCCGACGCTCAAGCATCCGGATCTGCTGCGCCTCGATCTGGGCATCTTTGTGTTACATGCGATGTTGATGTCGAGCTTCGTTGCACTGCCGCTGGCACTGGTGGAAAAGGCCGGCCTGCCCAAGGAGCAGCACTGGTGGGTCTACCTGACCGCGCTGCTGATTTCGTTCTTTGCCATGATCCCGTTCATCATCTATGGCGAGAAGCGACGCAAAATGAAACGAGTTTTGCTCGGCGCCGTCATGACGTTGATGCTCACTGAGCTATTCTTCTGGCAGTTCGGCGACAGCTTGCGAGCTCTGGTGATCGGGACGGTGGTGTTCTTTACCGCGTTCAATCTGCTGGAAGCTTCCCTGCCGTCGCTGATCAGCAAGGTTTCACCGGCGGGTGGCAAAGGCACGGCCATGGGCGTGTACTCCACCAGCCAGTTCCTCGGTTCGGCACTCGGCGGGATACTCGGCGGCTGGATGTTTCAGCATGGCGGTCTGTCGGTTGTGTTCCTCGGATGTGCCGGGCTGGCTGCACTTTGGCTGGCCTTTGCTGTTACCATGCGCGAACCTCCCTACGTGACAAGCCTGCGTTTGCCGTTGTCGCCTGAAGCGATTCGCGAAGCTGGTCTGGTCGAGCGCCTCAAGGCCCTTGTAGGGGTAACAGATGCAGTGATCGTTGCGGAAGAAGCGGCGATTTACATCAAATTGGACACCGAACTATTGGATCGCAGCACTCTGGAACGCCTGGTGAACAACCCGGCGCAGAATGCGTGCGAAGCCTAGGAGAACGTTATGGCCCGTGGGGTTAACAAAGTCATATTGGTCGGCACGTGCGGCCAGGATCCTGAAGTACGCTACCTGCCCAACGGTAACGCCGTGACCAACCTGAGTCTGGCGACCAGCGAGCAGTGGACCGACAAGCAGACTGGCCAGAAAGTCGAAAAGACCGAATGGCACCGCGTGTCGATGTTCGGCAAGGTTGCAGAAATCGCTGGCGAATACCTGCGTAAAGGCTCGCAGGTTTACATCGAAGGTAAACTGCAGACCCGCGAGTGGGAAAAAGACGGCATCAAGCGTTACACCACCGAAATCGTGGTCGACATGCAAGGCACCATGCAACTGCTGGGTGGCCGTCCACAACAGGGCGAGCAACAAGGCGGCGGCAACAACTATCAGCAGTCCGCTCCAGCGCCACGCCAGCAGGCTCCACGCCCGCAGCAGTCGGCACCGCAGCAGCGTCAGGCTCCGGCTCCACAGCAAGCCGCACCGCAACCAGCTCCGGATTTCGACAGCTTTGATGACGATATCCCGTTCTGAACCTGAACAGGTTTGAACCCGAAACCCCCGCATTGCGGGGGTTTCGTCGTTTTGAGAGTGTTGAAAGGGTATTGATGACCATAAGCTGACTGGCGGGTGTCGGCGATCAGCTCGATATATTTTCACCAGGAGTCTTGATGGCCGCAGCGCGCCGCTCCATGATCCGTCCGGCACTTTCGATTGCAAGATCCGGTTTCCCGCCCCAGGCAACCTGATCAATCACAAAAACAAGAGAGACCGATGAGCAGTAGCAAGAACAAGGAAATCGAGTATTTACGCGGTGTGGCGATCCTGATGACGGTGCTGGCACATAGCGCGTTGTTATTGCCGTTCCATTCAGCCTTCTTTGAAAAGCTGTTCAACGTGTACTCCCCATGGTCGGGCGTGGATCTGTTTTTCTGCATTTCAGGTTTCGTCGTCAGCAAGGCCTACCTCGACTACTTCGACAAGAACCGTGAGCAGAACCGCTTCGGCCTCGCTGCAACGTCATTCTGGATCAGGCGCGCTTATCGTCTGCTGCCAACCGCATGGCTGTGGGTGCTGATCCCGCTGGCGTTCTCGATTGTCTTCAATCAGTCGAATGCCTTTCAGTCGTGGTTCGACAACTTGCGCAGCTTCACTGCCGTCGCGACGTTCACCGGTAATCTGGCGAATCAGTACGGCGTACTGCTGGGGCCGAATTCGGTCTACTGGAGCCTGGCGCTGGAGGAGCAGTTCTACTTCATCTTCCCGCTGTTTCTGCTGCTGATTACCTCGACGCGCTGGCGCGTGATCACTTTGCTCGCGTTGATTGCCGTGCAATTTCCGCTGAATCGTGACGCGTTTGGCGCGGCTCCGGCGGGCATGCTCTTTTCGTTCCGCCTCGATGCGATGATGTGGGGCATTCTGCTGTGTCTGTTCACTCGCACAGCGTTGTACAAAGAGATCGAACCGGTTGCGCTTGGCGGCAGCCTGGTCAAGCGGCTGGCGGTCACGCTGTTCCTGCTCTACATGCTGGGGGCGATCGCTGGTCAGTTGATTGCGACACCGATTGCGGTCGGGCTGCTGGCGATCACGGCGTTGATCCTGGTCTGGCTTTCCAGTTATCAGAAGGGCTACATCTACTGCCCGGCGATCCTCAGCGGAATCGCTCAATGGTTCGGCTCACGCTCTTACGCCTTGTACGTGATCCACATGTTTGCGTACCACTTGAGCACCGAAATCTGGAGTCGTGTGGCCAGTGAGAGAGGCGTGGCGCTGGGCGCGGAGTTTAGTGTCGAACTGCTGCTGACCTCGTTTGCGATCATGGTGGTGTGCGGTGAATTGAACTACCGGTTCGTTGAAACCCCGTTGCGCCGCCGCGGTGCTGAGATTTCCCGCAGACGCATGGCCCGGATCGGGGCGTCCGAGCTGGTCAAGCAAAAGCCTTCAGCAGAAACGCCAGCCCGCTCGACCGAACTGTCGTAATCGGCGAAAGCCATAAAACCCGCAACGCCAGCACGCTGCGGGTTTTTTCATGGCTGCAGATCAGTGTTCCGGGCTCATTGGTGGGTGGCGAGAAATTCGTCGGTCGACACTACGCTGGCGTAGGCAAAGCCCAGCGCCGCCATGAATGCGGCGTGGACATGCGCTGCCGGCACGGTCACACCGTTGAACTCCAGGTCGCGAGTGGCGCAGGCATCGTGAATCACGGTAACGGTGTAGCCCAGATCCGCCGCCGCCCGAGTGATGCCGTCGACGCACATGTGACTCATACTGCCGACCACCACCAGCTCCTTGATGCCCTGCTCGTCTAGGATCGATTGCAGTTCGGTTTCGCGGAACGAGTTGACGAAGTGCTTGAGCACCACTGGCTCGTCATCGCGGTTGAGCACTTTGCGATGCAGCTTGGCGCCCTCGGAGCCAGCGATGAAAAAAGGTGCATCAGGCGAGGTGAATTCGTGGCGGATGTGTACTACCGAATCGCCAGCCTCGCGGAACGCGCCGATCAGTCGCGCGGCGTTGTCGGCGGCGGCATCGGCGCCTTCCAGCGTCCATTTGCCTTGGGGGAAGTAGTCATTCTGGATATCGACTACGATGAGCGCTTGCTTGGCCATGGGTGTGTCCTCGAATTGTTGTGCGGGTGTGGATCAAGTATTGGCCCCGGCCGGGGTTTCGAGGATTGGCCGCACCGACAATAGACAGGGGAAAACTGACAATGGCCGTAGAAACTCCCGTTGCCGAACTCGGCGTGCTGATCTATCCCGGTGCGCAGATGGCAGCGGTGCATGGCTTGAGTGATTTGTTTGCGGTGGCCAATCAGGTCGCTGCCGAGCATCAGGCGGCGCAGTTGCCGCTGCTGCGGGTCAGCCATTGGCTGGTGGAGGGCGACAATGCGCCGAAACGCGTCTATGACAGCCATCCCTGCGCGGAAACAGGCTTGGTAGCGCTGTTGATTCCTCCTTCCATCGCCGGATTTCAGGCAGGGCAAGCCTCGCCTGCGCTGATGCAATGGCTGCGCGAGCAACACGCTCGCGGCGCGACCCTCGGCGGTGTGTGCGTCGGCTCGTGGCTGCTGGCCGAAAGCGGTCTGCTCGACGGTCGCAGCGCCACCACCCACTGGACCTCGGCCAAGGCGTTTGCCGAGCAATACCCGAAGATCAAACTCAAGGCTGACACACCGATTGTCGATGACGGCGACCTGATCACCACCGCCGGGTTGATGGCCTGGTCGGAACTGGGCTTGCGCTTGGTCGACCGTTTGCTCGGGCCGAGCATCGCCAGTGGCACGGCGCGGTTTCTGGTGATCGAGCATAGCGACAGCGCGAGTGCCTGCGGCAGCAATTTTGCGCCGATCCTCAGTCACGGCGATGCCGCTATTCTCAAGGTTCAGCACTGGCTGCAAAGCACGGGTGCGACCGATGTGTCACTGACGGCGATGGCCGAACGGGCAGGGCTGGAACAGCGGACGTTCCTGCGACGGTTCCGCGCGGCGAGCGGCTTGAAACCCACCGAATACTGCCAGCATCTGCGGGTCGGCAAGGCGCGTGAAATGCTCGAGTTCACCAATGGCACCATCGATCACATCGCGTGGACGGTGGGCTATCAGGATCCGGGAGCGTTTCGCGCGATATTCAAGAAAATCACCGGGCTGGCGCCGAGCGATTATCGCAGTCGATTCGGGGTAACTCCGCCGGCCGTCGTAGCCCGATGAGCTGCAACACCGCCAATTGTGTGAGCCGCATGCCGCTGATCACGGTCTACAGTTGCTAAGGGCAACATTACTCATTCGATCACAGGGGGACGCATGACCCCGACACCGCACAGAAAACTGGTCGTCGCGCATTCGGTGCGCCCCGGCGCGCCACAGCACGAAGTGCAGACCAACAAGGCCCTGGCCCGCTGGCTGGCACAAATTCTCGGGTTGAAGTTCGGCGGCAGCTACGATGCGCAAAAGCATCGTGGGCGCGATTTGTATCTACTTCCCACGCAAACCCTGGTCGGCGCTGCCGCCGCGCAAGAACTGGGCGTGAAAGGTCCGGACGATCTGTGGGGCGGGTTTGTCGAGCATGATTTCATCTGCACCAAAGCCATCAGCCACGGTTTGCGCAGCCCTCAGGCACATGCGCCGCAAGGCTGGTCGCCGCTGTTTTCCGAGCGGGTGCGCAATGTGGTGCTTGATGGCTTGAGCGTGTTCGCGCTGGAAGATGCGCGTCCCGCCGCCGAGCATCTGTTGTCTAGCGGGCCGATCCGCATCAAACCGATCCACGCGTGTGCCGGTCGCGGTCAGGAAGTTATCAACAGCCTCGACACTTTCGACCAAGTGCTCGCCCGTGCCGATGCCGAGCAACTGTTCGCCGACGGCGTGGTGCTAGAACAGGATCTGAGTCAGGTCATCACCCACAGCGTCGGCCAGACCTTCATCGCCGATAAGGTGCTGAGTTACTGCGGTGACCAATATCTGACCAAAGACGCGCATGATGAGGACGTCTACGGCGGCTCGAACCTGCTGGTAGTGCAGGGGGGTTACGATGCTTTACTGGCGCTGGACCTGAGCGACGATGTGCGACTGGCCATTGAGCAGGCGCGAATATTCGACGCGGCAGCGGATGAAGCCTATCCGCGCTTCTATGCCTCGCGGCGCAACTACGACATCGCCCAAGGGCTGGATAGCAACGGCAAGCAGCGCAGCGGCGTACTTGAACAATCCTGGCGCATGGGCGGCGCGAGTAGTGCTGAAGTGGCGGCGCTGCAAAGCTTCGTCAATGACCCATCGATGCGTGCGATCCGCGTCTCTTCGGTAGAAACCTATATCGATCAGGCGCTGCCGGCGGATGCTATCGAGGTCTATCGCGGCCCGGCGGAAAACAGCGACTTTCTTCTCAAATACGTAACGGTCAAATCCTATGACGGCTAGAAGCGAAAGCATTCAAATCGACATTGATGACGAACAGATGAGCGGAACATTCCTCAGTCCCAAATCGAAAGTGCCGGGCGTGTTATTCGTGCATGGCTGGGGCGGCAGTCAGGAGCGAGATCTGGAGCGGGCCAAAGGCATCGCCGGGCTGGGTTGTGTGTGCCTGACGTTCGACTTGCGCGGGCACACTGGCGGAACTGGAATTCCGCTGAGTCGAGTGTCTCGGGACGACAATTTGCGCGATCTGCTGGCGGCCTATGACCGGCTGCTTTCGCATCCGGCGCTCGATACCTCGGCGATTGCGGTCGTGGGTACCAGCTACGGCGGCTATCTGGCCGCAATCCTGACCTCATTGCGCCCGGTGCGCTGGCTGGCGCTGCGAGTGCCGGCGCTGTATCGCGACGAGCAATGGCACACGCCCAAGCGCGAGTTGGACAAGGCTGACCTGCGCGATTATCGCGGCACGCTGGTACGCGCCGACAGCAATCGCGCCTTGCACGCCTGCGCGAATTTCACCGGGGATGTGTTGCTGGTGGAGTCGGAAACCGATGACTACGTGCCGCACGCGACAATCATGAGCTACCGCGCGGCGTGTCAGCAGACCCATTCGCTGACGCACCGAATTATCGACGGTGCCGATCATGCGTTGAGCGAGCCGACCTCGCAGCAGGCCTACACCTCGATCCTGGTCGACTGGATCACCGAGATGGTGGTCGGGGAGCGCTTGAGTATTATCCAGTCCTGATGCTAATGCCTCGGCTTCTTCTCAATCCGCAACGACTTGGCCTTGGCCTCAACCAGCAGATACATCACCAGCGTAATCAACAACGGCAACAGAAAATAAATCGCCCGATACGCGAGCAGTCCCGCCACCAGGCTTCCGCGCGAAGCCTCGTGTTGCAGGAGCGCCACAAACACCGCTTCCAGCACTCCGAGCCCCGCAGGGATATGCGTGATGACCCCGGCAATCGCGCTGATCAACAGCACCCCGAGCACCATCGGATAGTCCAGTTTGCTCGGCAGCAAGGTGAAGATCACCGCCGCCATCAACGACCAGTTCAGCGCGCCGAGCAGCAGTTGCAAGACCGCCATGCGCAACGACGGCAGATTGATTTCCACCCCGCGAATCGACCACTCGCGACGGCGGGAAAACTGACACGCGGCGAGGTATCCGGCGCTCACCAGCAGCAACAACACACCAATACCCTGCAACGCAGTGCTGCTGACTTTCCAGCCCGGCGGCATGGTGACCAGTCCGCTGCTGAACACCACGCCGGCGATGGTCATGTAGCCAAACCAATTGGTCGCCAGGCTCAAGCCGAGGATCTTGGCGATGTTGCCCTTGCTCACGCCAAGTCGAGAATACAGCCGATAACGCATGGCGATGCCGCCGACCCAGGCGCTCAGATTGAGGTTGAATGCGTAGCTGATCACGCCCACCGGCAGGATTTGTTTCCAGGTCAGATCCTGCCGAATATAGGTGCGGCCGATCAGGTCGAAACTGGCGTACACCAGAAAGCTCACCAGCGTCAGGCTGGAAGCGATGATCAGCGTGCGCACCTTGAAGTCGGCCAGCGTTTGCAAGACTTCGGTCCATTCGATGCGCATGGCGAATGTGGTCAACAGCGCAATCAGCGCCAGAAAAAACACGATGGTCAGCGGACGTTTCCAGCGACTCCAGCGCGACTTGGTCGCGGCAGCCGAATGCGTCCCAACGGAAGCTTCTGAATGGCTCATTTATCAACACTCCCGGCGACATGCACAAAGGGCGTGAGCCTTGGCTTGTGCGCCGGCAACCAACCGGCCATTGCCGGAAAAACCCGCAGGAAGTGGAACACCAGAAAGCCCACGGTCAAGTGCCAGATGCGACCGCGCGGCAGCTCGTCTGCGTCCATGGCCTTGCAGTGATTGTTGCTCAAGTCTTCGAGGCGCTCGAACAAGTGCTGATTGAACCCACGGTCGCGAATCAGCACGTTGGCTTCAAGGTTGAGCGACAGGCTCAGCGGGTCAAGATTGCTCGAGCCGACGGTGCTCCAGTCGTCGTCCACCAGCGCGACCTTGCCGTGCAGTGGCCGCTCGCAATACTCGTGAATATGCACCCCGGCCTTGAGCAGATAGTCGTAGGTCATGCGCGCGGCAAGTTTGGCCACCAGCATGTCCGGCTCGCCCTGCAAAATCAGCCGGACCTCGACACCGCGACGGGCGGCGTTGCGGATTTCCCGCAGCAAGCGATAACCGGGAAAGAAATAAGCGTTGGCGATCACCACGCGCCGCTGTGCCGTACGTAAGACCTGCATGTACACATCTTCAATGTCGGTGGTGTGCTGATCGTTGTCGCGGAATACCAGGCGAATCTGGCCGTCATGATCACTCGAAGCCATGTCTGCGCGACGCTGGCGCCGGCGTTGCCACCAGAACCGTGCGCGGCCCGGACGACCGCTTTGCAACAGGGCGAAATGATGGATGTCGGCCACCGCCGGCCCCTGAATTTCCACTGAATAATCCTGCTTCGCCTCAGGGCCGAAATCGGCCAGGTGATCACCGGAAAAATTGATCCCGCCAATAAACGCCAACGTGCCGTCGACCACCACAATCTTGCGGTGCAGACGCCGGAACCAATTGGTGCGAATCCCCAATCGTTTTGGCGCCGGATCGAACATCTGCAAATGCACGCCGGCATCGCTCAACGCCGTCAGATAAGCGCTGGTCAATTCGCCGCAACCGAAGCCGTCGAGGCTCACCGTAGTGCGTACGCCGCGCTGCGCAGCGTCGATCAGAATCTGCTGCAACTCGTTGCCGACCTTGTCTTCGAAGACGATGAAGGTCTCGAGCAGGATTTCGCTTTTCGCCGCGCGCATCGCTTCGAACACGCGCGGGAAATATTCCTCGCCGTTCTCCAGCAATTCGACACGGTTGTTGCCCTGCCAGCGGTACTCGACATCAACGTTGCCGGGCTGGCGCACGGGCGGAGTGATGGCGATGGTTTCCACGGCGGATTTCTCCAGCGGTGCGCTGCTCATAGTTCGATCTCCACCGATAACGGTGCGTGGTCGGAAAGGTGCGACCAAGGCCGATTGGCCAGGACTTTCGGCTGGCGGGCCTTGAGGTTGCGCACGTAAATTCGGTCGAGGCGCAGCACGGGCAGTCGAGCCGGGAAACTGCGCGCCGGTTTGCCGTGGTGCTCGGCGAACACTTCGCGCAGGCCGCACGGTTTGAGCACTGCATCGGCGCGCTGGCGCCAGTCATTGAAGTCACCGGCAACGATCACCGGCGCATCGTCTGGCAGCTCGGACAGGCGCTCATTCAGTAGGCGAAGCTGTTCGTTGCGATGACTCTCGTGCAAGCCCAAGTGAACGCAGATCGCGTGCAGTTCACGATCATCGCCGGGCAGGCGCAACACACAATGCAGCAGGCCACGGTTCTCATGGCCGCTGATCGACACGTCGAGATTGTCGTGACGCACGATCTGGAATTTCGACAGCAGCGCATTGCCGTGATCGCCGTCCTGGTATACGGCGTTGCGCCCGTAAGCGAACTGCGGCCACAAGCTGTCGGCGAGAAACTCGTATTGCGGCATGGTCGGCCAGTTGTTGTAGCGCTTGGGATGGTGCTCGTGGGTGCCGTGCACTTCCTGCAAGAACACCACATCAGCCGACACGCTGCGCACCGCCTCACGCAGTTCCGGCAAGATGAAACGCCGGTTCAGCGCGGTGAAACCTTTGTGGGTGTTGACCGTCAGCACCGTGAAACTGCGCACGGTCGGCGTGACCTCGGTGGTCTCGTCGGTAAACCCGACCGGCTCGGAAATGCTCATGCCAGCGCTCCTTCGGCAGCGGGTTCGCCGGGGCGCGGTTTGCAGATGTCGCGCAAGCGGCGCACGTGTGTAATGAAACGCGGTGCCTTGACGCTGAACACGAAGTCGGCGGGCGTTTCGGCGTACCACTGGGCATAGCGCTCCGGCCGTTGCAGGGGGTAGAACGAGCCGTTGATTTCGATGCTGTTGACGGCTCGCGAGGCGAATTGCAATTCGCGTTTCTGCGTCAGCCCTTTAGGGTAGAAATCCCCGCGCCACGGGGTGTAGCGCCAGCCTGAAATACCAATGTGAATCGCCGCCATGTCGCCTCCCGTCGAAAGTCCTCGTGTTGCCTGTGTTTGTTGATGACTGTGGCGGACGGGGGAAAGTTTCGGTGAGGCTATGGACGGTCGAAGATCAAAAGCCCCTCACCCTAACCCTCTCCCCGGGGGAGAGGGGACTGACCGAGGTGTCTCGCGCTATACATCGACCTGAAAAACCGAGTTGAATTCGAGTTCCAAACCCCTAAGCGCTGCGGTCTTTCCGGTCGATGTCACTCGCAAGACACTTCGGTCGGCCCCCTCTCCCTCGGGGAGAGGGCTGGGGTGAGGGGATCTTGAACTTGCCGACCAAATATCGATCAGTTCCTGACAGGTTCAGCCAAGAGGTCGAGGCGTTTTGATCAAGTTCAGAGCCGCAATTCTATTCGGGGCGCTGCTGTTATTCGGCGCCAACGCCGCACAAGCCGTGACGTTGCCAGGCGTCCCCGCCGCCAGCGAGGAGCCGGCCAAACCCGAGCCGCTGGTACAGGGCGGACTGCTCGGCGCGATCAGTTCGGGCATCGACGACGTTCAGGACAAGCTCGACCTCAACGAGCATCTGGTCGATGCCTGGCGGCTGCGTGCCGACCGTGCGGCGGATGAAGTCGACAAGCTGGTCAATCAACCGGCGAATCGCTCGGGCTGGAGCGTGGCCGGGGATTTCCTCATGCTCTCCGGGGTCTGGCTCGGCACCTTCGCGGTGTTGACGGTGCTCGGCAGCGTGCTCGCCAAACGCATGCGCGAAGGCCGCTGGCTGCGCACTCGCCAGCGCAGTCAGGATCTGATCGGTTATTTGCTGCCTTACACTTTGCCGGCGCTGGTCTGCCTGCCACTGACGCTGTACGTCAGCCACTTTCTTGATGCCTCGGTCGGCCGCGCGCTGGCGCTGTGCCTGGCCTACGCCACCAGCAGCGGGATATTTTCCACTTCGATACTGTTATGCGTGGTGGTGATGTTCAACACCGGCCATAAACGCCCGGCCGTGCAGATCCTGCGCGATTACTGCCCGAAACCGTTGTTCCTGATTGGCTTCCTCGCGGCGCTCAGTGATGCGTTGACCAGCCCGCAGATCGCGCGGCAGCTGGGCGGCAACATCACCAGCAGCGTGGCGGTATTCACCGGTCTGTTCGCCTCGATCATCTTCGGCCTGGTGGTGATTCGCATGCGCCGGCCGGTGGCACACTTGATCCGCAATCGCTCGCTGAGTCAGCGTCTGAAACAGCCATCACTACAGGAATCGCTGCGGATTTTTTCCGGCCTCTGGTACTGGCCGATTGTGCTGATGGTGCTGGTGTCGGCGGTCAACCTGATTGGTATCGGCGAAGACAACCAGAAGGCGCTGCGCTGTGCGTTGTTCACCATGGTGCTGTTGATTGGCACGGTGTTTCTCAGCACCATCCTGCAGCACCTGTTCAAGTCGCGCAAAGCCACGGCGCTACAGCGCAGCAGCGCTTACAAGGAGCGTTTTCTCAGCCTCTCGTACGCCTTGTTGCGCATCGTCATGGCAGTCGCCTTCATCGATATTCTCGGGCGGATCTGGGGCGTGTCGCTGCTCGACTTCGCCCAGAGCAGTACGGTTGGCCGGGCGATCAGCAACGCCTTGAGCAGCATTGGCCTGATCTTGCTTGTGACCTGGCTGTTGTGGGTGGTGCTCGACACGGCGATTCAGGAAGCGTTGAAACCGCCGGTCAGCAAACGCTCGGCGCGTCAGCCGAGTACGCGGGTGAAAACCATTCTGCCGCTGCTGCGCAACGCGATCAAAATCATTCTGGTGGTGATCTGTGCGATCACCACCATGGCCAATCTGGGGATCAACGTTGCGCCGCTGTTGGCAGGTGCCGGGGTGGTCGGTCTGGCCATCGGTTTCGGTTCGCAGCAACTGGTGCAGGACGTGATCACCGGGCTGTTCATCATCATCGAAGACACGCTGTCGATTGGCGATTGGGTGGTGCTCGATTCCGGGCATGCCGGCACTGTCGAAGGGCTGACGATTCGTACCTTGCGCCTGCGTGACGGCAAGGGTTTTGTGCACTCGGTGCCGTTCGGCCAGATCAAGGCTGTGACCAACCAATCGCGGCAGTTTGCTTACGCGTTTTTCTCGGTGCAGTTCACCTACGACACTGATGTCGACAAGGCGATTGAGCTGATCCGCGAGGCAGGTGATTCGATCCGTGAAGACCCGTTCCTCAAGTACAACCTGCAAGGGCCGCTGGATGTGTTTGGCGTCGACCGCATGGATCTGAATGGCGTGGTGCTGACGGCGCAATTCCGCACGGTGTCGGGCGGGCAGTATGCGGTGAGTCGTGCGTTTAACCAGCGCTTGAAGAAGCTTGTGGATAACAGCCCGTGGGTGCATTTCGCGCAGACTTATCCACAGCAGGTTTTGTTGCCCAAACGGGAGGGTGAGCATGAGGAGGAGGGGGGCGCGCCGGAACAATCGCCAGTGGTGTTGCCGCAGCCTTCGCGTACCTGAGGGCAAATGTCTGTGCTGGAGCTGCCGGCCTCATCGCTGGCAAGCCAGCTCCCACAGTGACTTGTGGTGTGCCGGCGATTTCAGCATCACACAGAACCCCTTCACAAAGATTTGTGGTGTGCCGGTGATTTCAGCAGCAGACAGAACCCTTTCACAGTGATTTGTGGTGTGTTGGTGATTTCAGCATCACACCGAAACCTGTGGGAGCTGGCTTGCCAGCGATGGGGCCAGAGCAGACAACCTCAGTGCCGGATCAGTTTGCTGCGAATCTGCGCCATGGCCTCTGCATCCAGCTCTACCCAGAACAGCGGCTTGCCGGCAATCAGCGCTGCAACCGGCAAGCCGTCGCGATACACCAGCCGATTGCTCGCCAGCGCTGGCACTTTCGCGCCGGGTAATAGCGTCCCGGCGAGGTTCAGCGGATCCACCCCGCACACCGCAATCAGCGCGCCGTCATGCTCGCGACGGCGCACTTCGCGCAGCAGCGCAATCGCCTCCGGCAACGCAAACTGTTCACCCCCCAGACCACTGACAAACCGCCCGCCACGAATCTCGCCGCGTGCTTCCAGTCGATGGAAGGTGCGCAGCAATTCACGCCAGCTCGGCAGCCAATCCGCTTCGCGTTCGAGCAAGCGCCAGAACACCACGCCATAGCGCCGCAGCAAGGTCATCGCAATGTGCTCCAGTGTTTCGGCTGGAATTTTGTCCACAGCGGGCGCGGGGCTACGCCGCAACAACGCCCAACGCCCGGCATCGTCCATCCCGCCGACAAACGCCCCGCGCCCACGGCGACTGCTGCGTTGCTGGCGCTTGCTGGCCGGGGTGATCAGCGCTCGCAGTCCGGCGAAGCTGTCGGCGTTTACCAGACCGGCGCCGACCAGTTCCTGCAAGGCGATTTCCAGTTCGGCGCGCAGCAGATGCGCTTCGTGAATCAGCTCATCGAAAAACAAGGCGCCGTGCTGACTCAGCGCTTCGAAAACCTTCTGCGTTTTCAGCGACAGTTCGCTGACTGGCGTCTGCTCTGCCAGCGCGCCCCACAATCCGACCTGGCTGCGCGGCAGCAACACCACCGGCGTACTGCGCAACGCCGTGCCGCTGATTTTTTGCCGGGCACTCAGGCGCGTCCACACCAGTTTGCCGTTGCGGCACAGATCATCCAGCCAGCTCGGCGAATAGTCTTTCAGCCTGGCCGGAAGGATATCGCTGTCCCATGCCGAAGCCGCTGCCGGATACCCTTCGAACTGGCCGACAATCGCCGGCAACACTGCGCTGCCCTGACCCTGAGTCGCGGGCGATAAATGCTGCCAGTCGAACAGAAACCGTATGAAGTCCTGCAAGGCAACCGGTTCGATTTCCCGGCGCAGACGCTTGACCGTGTAGCGATGAATTCGCGCCAGCAAGTGCCGTTCGCACCATTCTTCGACGGCCACGCCCGGCGTGAACTGACCGCGCAGCACATAACCTTCACGCTCCAGTTGCGCCAAGGCTTGAGTGACCTGTGAAGTGGACAGCGCCAACGGTCTGGCGATGTTCGCGAGCGGCAGTGGGCCGAAAGCACCGAGCCGCGCGCGGATGACTTCGACCAACGCGTCTGCAGCTGTCCACGCCTCGTCGAAACCGGGTAGGGCTTCGAACGCCGGTTGCAAAACCGCCTGTGGATAAAGTGCCTGCAGTAAGGTCAGGCGTTCGCGCGCCAGCCACAACGTGTGTTGCTGATCGATCTGCATGCGGCAGGCGCGACCATTCTCGGCCAGCGCTTGCAGCCAGTCGTGCCAATGCTCGTTGGTCTGCACTTCGGCTTCGCTGATGCAGGCGAGGCTCATCAGCGCTTCGTGCATTTCATCGACGTTATGCGCGGTCGGCCAGGCTTCTTCACGCACGGCGCTGATCGCATCGACATCCAGCGCGCCGAGGTCGTCAGTGGATTCGGGGTCGCTCCAGCGCCGGTTCATTACCGCCTGGGTGCGGCGTTCTTCCAGCGGCGCATCGTCGAGAAACGCATAGGGCTTGGCGCTGAGAATTTCCGCCGCCAGTGGCGACGGCGCCGGTAGATCGCGGCTGAGCAAACGCACTTCGCCGCGCTCCATGCGCCGCAACAGATTGAGCCAGCCGTCGCTGTCCAGCGCCTCGTGCAGGCAATCATTCAGCGTTTGTTCCACCAGCGGGTGCTCAGGGATTTCGCGCTCGCCGGCGAGGTTTTCCAGGCAGGCAATCTGATCGGGAAACACCCCGGCGATCAGGTCTTCGCTTTTCATCCGTTGCAACTGCGGCGCGACTTTGCGCCCGCCAGTGAACCGTGGCAGCGCCAGCGCCACTCCGGCATTCCAGCGCCAGCGCACGCCGAACAGCGGCGCCTCCAGCACCGCTTGAATCAGCAGATGCTCGGCGGTGTTGCTGTGCACATAGCGCCAGACTTCGTCGAGTTCGAAACTGTGACTGGTGGACAGCGATAAGACGATGGCGTCCTCACTGGCAGCGGCCTGCAATTCGAAATTGAACGTGCGGCAGAAACGCTTGCGCAGGGCCAGGCCCCAGGCGCGGTTGATGCGGCTGCCGAACGGCGAATGGATGACCAACTGCGTGCCGCCGGACTCATCGAAAAACCGTTCCATCAGCAGCGTGTCCTGCGACGGCAAAGCGCCGAGGGTCAGGCGTGCGCGGGCCAGATAATCCACCAGTTGTTCGGCGCTGGCGCGGTTCAGGCCCAGGGTGTTGGTCAGCCAGTCGAGGGCCGGTTGCAGATCCCCCGGCGTGGCGCTGAGTAACTGGTCGAGCTGCGCTTGCAGGCGTGCCACGGCACTGGACAGTTCGGCGGTGCGCCCCGGTGCTTCGCCGAGCCAGAACGGGATGGTCGGCGACTGCCCGTGCGCATCTTCGACCCGCACCTTGCCCGACTCGACCCGCAGGATCCGGTAGGAGGTGTTGCCGAGCTGAAAGATGTCCCCGGCAATGCTTTCGACGGCGAAGTCTTCGTTGACGCTGCCGATGTTCAGCCCTTGCGGTTCGAGCAGCACGCTGTAATCGGCGTTGTCCGGAATCGTGCCACCGCTGGTGACCGCCGTCAGCCGTGCGCCGCGTCGGCCGCGCAGGGTGCGGTTGACCGCGTCGCGATGCAGGTAAGCGCTGCGAATCCCTTGGCGGCCGTTATAGCCTTCGGCGAGCATCGTCAGCAGCGCCTGATAGTGTTTTTCGTCGAGCTGCGCGTAAGGCTCGGCACGGCGAAACAGCGCGAGCAAATCGTCTTCGGCCCATTCCTGACAACTGACTTCGGCGATGATCTGCTGCGCCAATACATCCAGCGGCGCTTGGGGAATGTGCAGGGTGTCGAGTTCACCCCGGCGCACGCAGTCGAGCAGCGCGGCGCATTCGATCAGGTCGTCGCGGCTGGTGGCGAACAGTCGGCCCTTGGGCGTGCCGCCAACCTGGTGCCCGGAACGGCCGACGCGTTGCAGAAAACCGGCAATCGAACGCGGCGAGGCGATCTGGCAGACCAGATCCACTTCGCCGATATCGATGCCCAGTTCCAGCGACGCGGTGGCGATCAGCACTTGCAGCTCGCCGCGCTTGAGGCGCTGTTCGGCGTCGAGGCGAAATTCCTTGGCCAGACTGCCGTGGTGCGCGGCCACGGCGTGTTTGCCGAGGCGTTCGCTCAGGTGCCGGCTCAGGCGTTCGGCGAGGCGCCGGGTGTTGACGAAAATCAGCGTGGTGCGGTGTTCTCGGGCGAGCGTGGCGAGGCGGTCATAGACCAGTTCCCAGATGTCATGCGACATCACCGCCGACAACGGCACTGGCGGCACTTCGATGCCCAGATCCCGTGGACGGGCGTGGCCGATGTCGATGATCTCGCAGGGCCGCTGATGGCCGACGAGAAACCGCGCCACCGTATCGATGGGTTTTTGCGTGGCCGAGAGGCCGATGCGCGTCAGCGGTTCGGCGCACAAGGCTTGCAGGCGCTCGAGGCTCAGCGCCAGGTGACTGCCGCGTTTGCCGGCGGCGATGGCATGGATTTCATCGACGATCACCGTGCGCGTGCTGCCGAGCATTTTGCGCCCGGAATCCGAGCCGAGTAGCACATACAGCGATTCCGGCGTGGTCACCAGAATGTGCGGCGCGGTTTTGCGCATGGCCGCGCGGTCTTTTTGCGGGGTGTCGCCGGTGCGCACGGCGGTACTGATGTGCACGGGCGGCAAATTCATCCGCTGCAGTTGTTCAGTGATACCGGCCAGCGGGTTTTGCAGGTTGATGCGGATGTCGTTCGACAGTGCCTTGAGTGGCGAGATGTACACCACCAGGGTTTCGTCCGGCAGGCCGTCGGGGTTTTCCAGCCCTCGGTGCACCAGGTCATCAAGCACGGCGAGGAACGCGGTGAGGGTTTTGCCGGAGCCCGTGGGCGCAGCGATCAGCGTCGAATGGCGCTGGCGGATCAACGGCCATGCGCGGGCCTGGGCGGCGGTGACCGACGGGAATGTGCTGCTGAACCAGGCGCTGACGGCGGGGTGGAAGCCTGCCAGCGCGCTATTGGCGGGGAGGGGCAGATTCATGGTTTCAGTTATGCGGGTGGCTGTTGGAAGTTGCAAGTACCACTCAGGATCTAGTCTGCCTGTCAGGGCCTCATCGCTGGCTTGCCAGCGATGAGGCCAGTAGCCACGGCACAAATCCCGGCAATCAACACTTTACGGATGACGGTTGCGCACTAAACCCGCAAAATGCAACGATTCCGGCAATTATCGACGACGGCGCCACAAGTGCCGTCGCCAAAGCCATCGTTCCAATCAGACTGGGCCTGCTGACTTTATGCGAATGCGCCTTATGTTACTGGGCGGCGGAAATGCCCTTGGGCAAGCGCTGATTCGCCTCGGCGCGGAGGAAGACATCGGTTTCCTCGCCCCCCGCCCACCAGAAGACGGCTGGGATGCCGCGAGCCTGACGCAACTGCTCGACGACACCCGTCCCGATGCGTTGATCAACCTCGCCTATTATTTCGACTGGTTCCAGGCCGAGACGGTCAGCGAAACCCGACTGTCCGCACAGGAGCACGCGATCGAGCGTCTGGCCGAATTGTGCCAGCACCACAACATCGTGCTGGTGCAGCCGTCCAGTTATCGGGTGTTCGACGGCTCGCGTGCGACCGCTTACAGCGAAAAAGATGAGCCGGTGCCGCTGGGTTTGCGTGGTCAGGCCTTGTGGCGCATCGAGCAAAGCGTGCGCGCAACCTGTCCGCAGCATGTGCTGTTGCGTTTCGGCTGGCTGCTCGACGACAGCGCCGACGGCACCCTCGGGCGGTTCCTCGCCCGCGCCGAACAACCGGACGAATTGCTGCTGGCCGACGACCGTCGAGGTAATCCGACCCCGGTCGATGACGCCGCTCGCGTGATCATTTCGGTGCTCAAACAACTCGATTGCGCCGCGCCGCTGTGGGGCACTTACCACTACGCGGGTCATGAGGCGACCACGCCGCTGGCGCTGGGTCAGGCGATTCTCACCGAAGCGCGCGGCCTGCATCCGTTGGCCATTGAAGCGCCGACCGCGCAGGCGCATGCCGCACGTCCGGACGCCGCCGAAGAGCCGCAGCACGCGGTGCTCGCCTGCAAGAAAATTCTGCACACTTTCGGGATCAAGCCGCGCGCCTGGCGTGCCGCGCTCCCGGGCTTACTGGATAGGTTTTATCGCCATGGCTGACGGCCCCGTTCTAATCACCGGCGGCGCCGGTTTCATCGGCTCGCACCTGACCGACGCGTTGCTCGCCAGCGGCCACTCGGTGCGCATCCTCGATGACCTGTCGACCGGTAAGCGCAGCAATCTGCCGCTGGACAATCCCAAGGTCGAACTGATCGTTGGCGATGTCGCCGATGCAGCGCTGGTTGCGCAGGCGATGCAGGGTTGCAGCGCGGTCGCGCATCTGGCCGCCGTCGCGTCGGTGCAAGCCTCGGTGGATGATCCGGTGAAAACTCATCAGAGCAATTTCATCGGCACGCTGAACGTGTGCGAAGCCATGCGTCAGGCTGGCGTCAAACGTGTGCTGTACGCCTCCAGCGCGGCGGTGTACGGCAACAATGGCGAAGGCGAGTCGATTGATGAAGACACGCCGAAAGCGCCGTTGACGCCATATGCTTCCGACAAACTGGCCGGTGAGCACTACTTCGATTTCTATCGCCGCCAGCACGATCTGGAGCCGGTGATTTTCCGCTTCTTCAACATCTTCGGCCCGCGCCAGGACCCGTCCTCGCCGTACTCCGGGGTGATCAGCATCTTCAGCGAGCGCGCGGCCAATGGCCTGCCGATCACCGTGTTTGGTGATGGCGAGCAGACCCGCGATTTTCTCTATGTGGAAGATCTGGTGGATGTGCTGGTGCAGGCGATCGAGAAGCCTGAAGTGGAAGTCGGCGCGGTGAATGTCGGCTGGAATCAGGCGACCAATCTCAAGCAGATGCTGGCGGCGCTGGAGGCGGTGGTGGGTGAGTTGCCGCCGATCAGCTACGGCCCGGCGCGGTCGGGGGATATTCGGCATTCGCGGGCGGATAACCGGCGCTTGCTGGAGCGTTTCAAGTGCCCGCAACCGACGCCGATGAGCGTGGGTCTGGCGCGGTTGCTCGGCCGCTGAGCTTGTCGCGGACATGAAAAAGGCGCCTTTTGACAGGCGCCTTTTTCACGGCCGGAATTTATCGCTATCCCTGTGGCGAGGGGGTTATCCCCGGTCAACTGCACAGCAGTCGCCGTCAGTTCTAAGTCTGCTCACCACCAAGCCTCATCCACCACCACGTGAACGTTCTTAGAACTTGTAGCCCAGACCCACCATGTAGATGAATGGATCAACATCCACATTCACCCGGGCGCGAGTGCCCGGTGCAACGGCGTTGTTCTCGACGGTGGCGCGCGTATCGATGTCGATGTAACGCACCTGAGCGTTGAGCATGATTTTGTCGGTGATCATGTAATCAGCGCCGACCTGCCACGCCAGACCCCAGGAGTTTTTCGCCTTGAAGTTGCTGAAGCCGTTGGACTGGGCCTGGCTGCCGACGTGTTCGTCGTAGATCCAGGTGTAGTTGATGCCGCCGCCGACATACGGCTGGAACGCCGATTTCGGATCCAGTGGGTAGTACACGACGCTGAGGGTTGGCGGCAGGTGTTTCAAGGTGCCGAGTTTGCCGTTGGCCGCGCCTAGGGCGGTGCCTTTGAGTTTCACGTCATGCTCGAACGGCGAGGCGGCGAGCAGTTCGATACCGATGTTGTTGGTCAGCATGTACGCGAAGTTCAGACCCAGCTGCGTGTCGCTGCTCATGGTCGCCTTGCCGCCCAGATTAGCGCCGCTCAACGGACCCTGATCGACCTTGACGCTGGAGCTGTCGGCATTCGGGTTGACGGTGATCGCACCGGCGCGAACGATGATGTCACCGGCGTCGTGGGCGTGGGCGAGCGGGGCTGCGAGCGCGAGGGCAACCAGCGAGGCGCTGAGCAAGGACTTGTTCATGGGGGCTCCGAAAGGACGTTAAAAATGTTTGATGTCCTATGGTACGAAGCCATCTGATACGGTCTTTTGACTCAGCTCAATGAAACAGTCATCCCCTCAGGTTTTGTTGAACCTTTGCCGGCCTCATCGCTGGCAAGCCAGCTCCCACAGGGATTGGAGTCGGTCATAAATTGTATGGTCGCCACAGCAACCTGTGGGAGCTGGCTTGCCAGCGATGGGGCCCTGAAAAACAACACAAAACCAGCAGAATCACTCCGGCAGTTCATACGCATAAATCTTGTCCGCCTCCATCTGATACCCGGCATCCGCCAGTTCACTGCTCGACGCCTTGACCTGCATCGGGCCTTCGACCCAGTACGGCTGATACAGCTCATCCAGTTTCACGCCGACTTCGCTTTTCACATGCACAATCTGGTTCGACGGTGGTGGCGGCACGTGGATGCAGGCGCCGAAATACGGCACCAGCAAGAAGTCCGTAGTGCGACCCTCTTCGCTGACTTCCAGCGGCACGATGTAGCCCGGCAGACGGATGTTCTGCCCGTCGAGGCTCTTCACCACAGGCGCGTTGGGCATGTCCTGTTTAGCGGCGGGCGCGGCTTCGGCGGCCAGCGCATCGCTCATCTTCGACAGGTCGTGCAGCGGCGTCATGTTCGGCACTTCCGGTGCCGCGTCGGGCGGGATCATTTCCGACCAGGTCAGGTCTTTCGGCGCCGCTGCCCACACGGGCAGGGCGACCAGGAACAACAGCGCAAGCAAGGCGCGGGGCATGGTGAACATCCTCATAAACGGATCGACAGGCCATCGGCCAAGGATTGGCGATACGCGCGCCAGGCCGGCACACTGCCCATCAGCAGCGCAGCGCCCAGAATGCCACCGAGCAGCGTCCATTCATACTCACTCGGCCAGGCCAGCGGCAGATACAAACCGTAATTGGCCTGCACGTAGCCCTGCGCTGCGGCGATGCCGACGTAGAGCAATGCGACCCCGGCAATCACCCCAGTCAGCGCCAGCGCGAACGCTTCAAGTACCAGCAGTGTCGCGATGTGCCACGGCCGCGCGCCCACCGAACGCAGGATCGCCATCTCACGCCGACGCTCGTTGAGGCTGGTGAGAATCGCCGTGAGCATGCCGATCAATCCGGTCAGCACCACGAACAACGAGACCACGAACAAAGCTTTTTCAGCGGTGCTCATCAGGCTCCACAATTCCTGCAAGGCCACGCCCGGCAGAATCGCCAGCATCGGTTCGCCACGAAATTCATTGATCTCGCGTTGCAGCGCAAAAGTCGAAATCTTGCTGTTGAGGCCGAGCATGAACGCGGTGATCGCCTGCGGCGTCAGGTCCATGTTGCGTGCCTGATCGGCGCTGATGCGACCGTTGCCGCGCGCCGGCACGCCGTTGTGCCAGTCGATGTGAATCGCCTCCATGCCGCCGAGGCTGATGTGCAACGTGCGATCCACCGGGGTGCCGGTGCGCTTGAGAATGCCGACCACGGTGAACGGCTTGTCGTCGTGCTTGACCAGACTGATCGCTGCCACGCCGTGTGCCAGCACCAGTTGATCGCCGAGCTTGTAGTGCAGCGCTTCGGCGACTTCGGCGCCGAGCACTACTTCGAACGGATCGGTGGCAAATGCGCGGCCGTCAGCCAGTGCCAGATGTTGCTGGCGACCGTACTGATAGTGCTCGAAGTAAGCTTCGGTGGTGCCCATCACCCGATAGCCGCGATGCGAATCGCCGAGCGACATCGGAATCGCCCACTTCACTTTCGGGTTGTTGGCGAAGTGCTCGAAGCTGTCCCAGCGGATATTGTTGGTGGCGTTGCCGATGCGGAACACCGAATACAGCAGCAGATTCACCGAACCCGAGCGGGCGCCGACGATCAGGTCAGTGCCGCTGATGGTGCTGGCGAAACTGGCTTTGGCCTCGGTGCGTACGCGCTCGACGGCGAGCAGCAGGCAGACCGACAGGGCAATCGCGAATGCAGTAAGTAACGCGGTGAAGCGCCGGTTGGCAAGACTGGCCATGGCCAGACGGAACAAATACATCTCAGACCTCGGCAGACGTGGCGGCGCGATTGAGCTCGGCCAGGGACAGGTGACGGTCGAACAGCGGCGCAAGGCTCTGGTCGTGGCTGACGAACAACAGGCTCGATCCTGCCTCGCGGCATTCGGCGAACAACAGTCGGATGAAGTTTTCCCGCGCGTCGTAATCCAGTGCCGAGGTTGGCTCGTCGGCGATCACCAGTTCCGGTTGGCCGATCAAGGCGCGGGCGGCGGCAACTCGTTGTTGTTGACCGATTGAAAGCGAATCCGCGCGCCGCCCGAGAATGCTTTCATCTTTCAGACCCAAGTGCGCCAGCAGGGTGGCCGCAGCCTGATCGACACTGCCGTGGCGCTGTTTCGCGCGCTCGGCACGCAGCTTGGAGAAGTGACACGGCAGCTCGACGTTCTCGCGTACCGAGAGAAACGGCAGCAGGTTGAACTGCTGGAAAATATAGCCGGTGTGATCAACGCGAAAACGATCACGCGCGCCGGCGCCAAGTTCAGTCAGCTCCTGGCCGAGCAGGCGAATGCTGCCGCGACCGGGCTTCTGCACCCCGCCGAGCAGGCCGAGCAAGGTGGTCTTGCCGCTGCCGCTCGGGCCTTTGAGGAACAGCGTTTCACCCGGCTCCAGACGAAACGCCGGGATATCCAGCAACGGCGGGTGACCGGGCCAGTTGAAGCCGAGGTCGGAGAGTTCGATGAGTGCTTGGGTCATGGCGCCGATTCGTGATCTCAGAATTTCAGGGCGGCAGCTTTGGCCGTGATTTCGATGCCTTGCTGGCCGCTCGGGCTGATCAGTTGTACCTGAATTTTCTGAGTCGCCGGGAAGGTGTTGAAGATGTTTGCCAGATCCAGCGTCTTCAGCGCACCCGGAGCTGCGCAGGAGAATTGGTAGTGGGCGTGGATTTCGCTGTGGTCGTGGTGGTGCTCGTGACCATCCTTCGCGGCTTCATCGTGGTCATGCTCGTCGGCATCCGGCTTGTCGCCGAACAGCGGGCTTTCGAGTTCCTGGCTGGTCACCTTGCAGCCGGCGGCGGTTGGCAGGCTGAACAGCACCAATGGTTTTTCCAACTGCGCGCGGGCAGCAGCGACCTTGGCCTTGTCCGCGTCGCTGGTGGCGACATGTTCAAAGCCAACCAGATTCATCGCCGGGCTTTCCAGCTCAAGTTCCAGCGTCTGACCATCCAGTGCGGCATTGAGACGACCAACGCCATGCTCGTGAGCGCCAAGGCTACCGTGCTCATGATCGTGATCATGCTCATCGGCCGCCTGGGCGACGGCCAGCGGCAACAGGGCAAACGGCAAAGCGAGCAGCAGACGACGCATGGCGATCTCCGGGGAGTAAAGTGAAAGGTTTGTTATGTAATCTTATAACGAAAGTCCGCAGAGTTTGCCCGTGCGCTCCGCTTTGCGCAAGACATGACTGCGCACCGTCCCGAGCAGATCCCGGGATGGTGCGCAGATAGGAGGTGGTGCTTTTGGAGTCAGAAGCCCGCGCCTGGATAGTCAAACCAATAACGTCCCGAAAGCACATGACTGACCAGACTGGGTTCGAGAATGTTCGGGGCATCGCGAGTGAAGCGTTGGCGCCATGCCGGCAGCCACCAGTAATTGATGGCCGTTCCGCGCGGAAGTACCACGAGTGTCATCACCTCTCGATCTATTCTGTCCTCGATGAAGAGTTGATGGCTGCGATCCATGAAGCCCATGTACTGACTGACCGGCAATTGGAACATCAGCGCCACGGTGAAGACTTTTTCACTCTGACTGAACGCCGGACTTTGCAGTATCTGCACTGCTTCGCAGGTGTACGGCTTTGGTTGGCCAGCGATTTTTTTGCCTTCTGGAGTAGAAAGTATGTCGAAACGGTCGTCCATATCCCGCCAGTCTATGCGGCTATTGCCCTCAAAGTAATTGCGGACCACGGCGGTAAGCGGACCCGGCGCAGTGGCATCGTGAGAACAGGCGGAAAGGTCGGCAGGCGACCAGAAGCGCCATGCCACGATCAGCAGGAGGGGAACGGTCAGAAGTATCCAAAAGCGTCGACTCATAGCGACTTCAGACAAACGCAGGCCAAATGGCCTCCCTTTGAAGCAAGTTTTCGTCCTGAAGACATGGGCATCCTTCCCATTGAAAAAAGAACAATGTAGATGATTGAACGATAAATACCAGATGCAGTGATGCCCGTGCGCTTGGCGTTGCACAAGTCCCATGGGAGCATGCGGGTCAGTTAAATGCGGGAGCGAAGCTCATGTTGCGGATACGCGGAACCGTCGGCGACTTGCCGGTGGATTTGACGCTGGAGTTGGATGAGGCTGATTGGGCGCGGCTTGGTTCGCAGTTTGGTGGGCAGGTTCAGGCTGCGCAGGCGGACGCGGTTGCAGCGGCGGTGCCGGCGGCAAAACCAGTGAATCAGGACGATGCCTTGTGGCAGATCGCTCAAGATTTGTTGCGCCAGGCTGGGCAGCTCAGCGGGCCGGATCTGCTTGAGCAGCTTGAGGGACTGACCGGCAGCGCAGCGTCGGGCAAGCGTTTGCTGGTGCGGCTGCGGCACAGTTCGGATGTGAAAGTGGTGAGCGGCGGGGATACGCCGCTGTATAGCTGGATCGAGTAACGCGGCTTAATACAGCGCAGCAAACATCTTGCGGCGGTAGGTATTGACCAGCGGGTGATCGTTGCCCAGCAGTTCAAACACTTGCAGCAAGGTCTTGTGCGGCAGGCCTTCGCCGTAGCTGCGATTGCGCACGAATAGCTTGAGCAGCGCGTCCAGTGCCGCGTCGTATTGCTGGCGGGCCAGTTGCTGGATCGCCAGTTGATACACCGCTTCATCGTCCTGCGGGTTTTGCGCCAGACGGCTTTTCAGGTCGGCGGCGTCCGGCAGGTCGCGGGCCAGGCCGAGGAATTGGATCTGCGCCTTGGCCCCGGCCAGTGCGGCTTTGTGCTCATCGCTCTTGACCGCGTCGAGCACGGTTTGCGCTTCGCCCAGTTCACCGCGTTCGGTCAGGCAGCGTGCGTAGAGGATCAGTGCCTTGGCGTTGGTGTTGTCTTCGCCGAGCATCACCACCAGCGCGGCTTCGGCATCGGCAAAACGCCCTTCGTCAAACAATGCTTGTGCTTGTTCGAACGGATCGGCAGCGGCTGGTGGCGGCATCTGCACATGCGGTTCAAGCAGCGCACGCACTGCGGATTCCGGTTGCGCACCGGCAAAACCATCCACCGGTTGACCATCCTTGAACAGCACCACGGTCGGCAGGCTGCGGATGCCAAAGCGCGCGACGATGTCCTGCTCGGCTTCGCAATCGACCTTGGCCAGCAGCAGTTCGCCTTGATAGCTCTCGGCGATGGTTTGCAGCATCGGCATCAGCGCCTTGCATGGCGCACACCATTCGGCCCAGAAATCCACCAGCACCGGTTTATGAAAAGAAGCCTCGATCACCAGTTGGTCGAAATCGGCCGTGGTGGCGTCGAAAATGTACGGCGTTTGCTGACTCATGGGGTATCTCGTAAAAGCGTGAATGGGGCAACTATACGGTCAGGCGCGGGCCGCGTGGTAGAGGCTGACGTGGCGAAACTCTTCCGGCTCGGCCAGATCAGGCAAGGTCATGGCTTCGAGCATTTCGATGCGCCGGTACTGCGGGTGACTGAAATCGCGCACGCGTGAATCAGCGACCAGCGCTTCGCGGCCTCGGCTGAGGAAGGCATCCAGCAGCGGCAGATTCGCACGGTCGTACAAAACGTCGGCCACCAGAATCAGATCGAAGCGGTCGTCTTCGGCGAAGAAATCCGCCGAGTAGCCAAGCTGCACGTCATTCAGTTCGGCATTCGCCCGGCACGCGGCCAGCGCCAGTGGATCAAGGTCGCAGGCCACCACTTCCAGCGCCCCGGCCTTGACCGCTGCAATCCCGGCGACCCCTGAGCCAGCGCCAAAATCCAGCACGCGCTTGCCCCTGACCCATTGCGGATACTCAGCCAGATGCCGCGCAACCGCCAGACCGCTGGCCCAGCAGAAACTCCAGTAAGGCGGCTCGTGCAGGATCCGTTGAGTTTCTTCCTGGCTGAAAGCACGCGCCATGTTGTCGCCGTCGATCAGCCACAGTTTCAAGTCGGTGCCCGGCAACGGGCAGGCCACCAGCCGCGCGTCACCGAGCAATTCACTCAAGGCCTGTTGCAGGTCAAACGGTGCAATCATGGCGCTTTGACGAATTGCAGTTGGCCCAAGGCCTGAGTGGTCGGCTGGGTAATGGTTTGCGAGGGCAGATGCAGAATCAACTGCCCGGACTGAGTTGCGCGGCCACGCAGTTCAACCCGTGCACCGGCCGGGAAAGCGTCCGGATTGAAGCGCACGTGAAACGGCAGGATCTGGTTGTTGCCGATCAGAGAAGAACTGGCGAGCAACTGCTGCGGGCGATCCTTCGCGTCGATCACCAGCAACGCCAGTTCGACCTCAGCACCGGCCGGCACGCCTTGCAGGGTGCCGCTCAGTTCACGTTGATAGGCCGGCAGCGGGCCGAGCTGGGCGGCTTCCCTGGCCTTTTTCTGCGCTTGTTGCGGCGCCGGGCCGGGAGTCGGTGGCTGCGGCTTGGGCGCATCGCTGCTGCAGGCCACCAGCAGACTGAAAAGACTGAGCAAAACGAGCGGACGTAACGACATTGGCGGCTCCGGGAAATGAAATCCATGGATCAAATGATCATGGCAGTCTGTATACCGCAAAGCCTATGGCTTGTCTTGCGACCGGGATGCGCTACCATGGCCCTCCCTTTTTTTGTTGCCAGCCACCATGCACTGTCCCTTCTGCGGTGCCAACGACACCAAGGTCATCGACTCGCGTCTGGTCGCCGAGGGCGAACAGGTGCGCCGCCGGCGTGAATGCCTGGCCTGCGGCGAACGTTTCACGACATTCGAGACCGCCGAACTGGTGTTGCCGCGCCTGATCAAAACCGATGGCAGCCGCCAGCCGTTCGACGAAGAAAAACTCCGCGCCGGCATGCAACGCGCGCTGGAGAAACGTCCGGTGAGCGTGGAGCGCCTCGAATCCTCTCTGGTGCACATCAAGCACAAACTGCGCGCCACCGGCGAACGCGAGGTCAAATCCCTCGTGGTCGGCGAACTGGTGATGGCCGAGCTGCAAAAGCTTGACGAAGTGGCCTACATCCGTTTCGCTTCGGTGTACAAACGCTTCCAGGATCTCAACGAGTTCCGCGAAGAGATCGACCGTCTGGCCCGCGAACCGGTGAAAGAATGACCACCGCCGCCGAGCAAGCCATCCTCGACGCGCACTTCATGGCGCGTGCGCTGGAACTGGCGCGCAAAGGCCATTACACGACGCACCCCAATCCGCGCGTCGGCTGCGTGATCGTGCGCGACGGGCAGATTGTCGGCGAAGGCTGGCATGAGCGTGCCGGCGAACCGCACGCCGAAGTCCACGCTTTGCGCGCCGCCGCTGAACTGGCGCGGGGCGCCACCGCTTACGTCACCCTCGAACCATGCAGCCATCACGGGCGCACGCCGCCGTGTGCCGATGCTTTGGTGACTGCGGGTGTCGGGCGAGTAGTCGCGGCGATGCGTGATCCGAACCCGCAAGTTGCCGGCCGTGGTCTACAGCGTCTGGCCGATGCCGGGATTGCTACTGAGAGTGGCGTGCTGGAAAGCGAAGCGCGCAAGCTCAACCAGGGTTTTCTGAAACGCATGGAACACGGCTTGCCGTTCGTGCGGGTCAAACTGGCGATGAGTCTCGACGGGCGCACGGCGATGGAAAGTGGCGAGAGCCAGTGGATCACCGGCCCGGCCGCACGTTCGGCGGTGCAGCGTCTGCGCGCGCAGGCCAGCGTGGTGCTGACCGGAGCCGACACGGTGTTGGCGGATGGCGCACGTCTGACCGTGCGCGCCGACGAGTTGGGCCTGGATGCCGGGCAAACCGCGCTGGCCATGAGCCGGCCGCCGCTGCGGGTGCTGATCGACGGACGTCTGCGCGTGCCGCTGGATGCACCGTTTTTCAAGGCCGGCCCGGCGCTGGTCGCTACTTGCGTGGCGGTTGAAGAACAGTACGCCCACGGCCCGGAGTGCCTGATCGTGCCGGGCGAGGACGGTCAGGTCGATTTGCGCCAACTGCTGATCGAACTGGCCAGCCGTGGCGTCAACGAAGTGCTGGTCGAGGCCGGCCCGCGACTGGCCGGCGCCTTTGCTCAGATGGGTCTGGTCGATGAGTTCGTGATCTTCATCGCCGGCAAGTTCCTCGGCTCCTCGGCGCGTCCGTTGCTGGACTGGCCGCTGGCCTATATGAAGGATGCACCCGAGCTGAAAATCACTGAAATTCGCGCGGTTGGCGATGACTGGCGAGTCACTGCCATCCCTGTCCCATCGGCGAGCGTATAATTCCCGGCCATTGCGATAGCGCTGGCTTCGTTCTCAAGGAGAACTCCATGTTTACCGGCATCATCGAATCCATCGGCAGTATCCGCGCACTGACCCCAAAGGGCGGTGATGTGCGGGTGCATGTCGCAACCGGCAAGCTCGATCTGAGCGACGTCAAGCTCGGCGACAGCATCGCGGTCAACGGCGTGTGCCTGACTGCTGTGGAACTGCCGGGCGACGGTTTTGCCGCCGACGTCAGTCGCGAAACCCTCGACTGCACGGCCATGAATGACCTGAAAAGCGGCAGCCCGGTCAATCTGGAAAAAGCGCTGACCCCGACCACCCGTCTCGGCGGGCATCTGGTCAGCGGTCACGTCGACGGAGTCGGCGAAGTGGTTTCGCGCAGCGATAACGCGCGCGCCGTGGAATTCCGCATCCGCGCGCCGAAAGAACTGGCCAAGTACATCGCCCACAAAGGCTCGATCACCGTCGATGGCACCAGCCTGACCGTGAACGCGGTCGATGGCGCTGAATTCCTGCTGACGATCATTCCGCACACCTTGAGCGAAACCATCATGGCGTCGTACAAGCCAGGTCGTCGGGTGAACCTGGAAGTCGATTTGCTCGCGCGTTATCTGGAGCGCTTGCTGCTCGGCGACAAAGCCGCAGAATCGGTTGCCGGCAGCACGATCACCGAAAGCTTTCTGGCCGCCAACGGCTACCTCAAATCCTGACACTCAAATTTTGAAAGAAGGGGGGTGCCTAGTGGCGCTCAATAGCATCGAAGAGCTGGTTGAAGACATCCGCCAAGGCAAGATGGTCATCCTCATGGATGACGAAGACCGCGAGAACGAAGGCGACCTGATCATGGCCGCCGAGTGCTGCAAGGCTGAACACATCAACTTCATGGCCAAGCACGCCCGTGGCCTGATCTGCATGCCGATGAGCCGCGAGCGCTGCGAACTGTTGAAGCTGCCGCTGATGGCGCCGCGCAACGGTTCCGGTTTCGGCACCAAGTTCACCGTGTCGATCGAAGCGGCCGAAGGCGTGACCACCGGCATCTCCGCCGCTGACCGCGCGCGCACCGTGCAAGCGGCTGCCGCCAAAGACGCCAAGGCTGAAGACATCGTCAGCCCCGGTCACATCTTCCCGCTGATGGCCCAGGCCGGCGGCACGCTGGCTCGCGCCGGCCACACCGAAGCGGCGTGCGACCTGGCGCGCATGGCCGGTTTCGAGCCGAGCGGCGTGATCTGTGAAGTGATGAACGACGACGGCACCATGTCGCGTCGCACCGAACTGGAAGCGTTTGCCGCCGAACACAACATCAAGATCGGCACCATCGCCGACCTGATTCACTACCGGATGATCCACGAACGTACCGTTCAGCGGATTGCCGAGCAGCCACTGGACAGCGAACTGGGCCAATTCAACCTGGTGACCTATCGTGATTCGGTGGAAGGCGACGTACACATGGCGCTGACCCTGGGCACCGTTTGCGCCGAAGAACCGACGCTGGTTCGCGTGCATAACATGGATCCGCTGCGCGATTTGCTGATGGTCAAACAACCGGGCCGCTGGAGCCTGCGTGCAGCCATGGCCGCTGTGGCCGAGGCTGGCAGCGGTGTGGTGCTGTTGCTCGGTCATCCGCTCGATGGCGACGTGTTGCTGGCGCACATCCGCGAAACCGCCGATCAGGTGGCGGTGAAAAAGCCGACCACTTACAGCATCGTCGGTGCCGGTTCGCAGATTCTGCGTGACCTCGGTGTGCGCAAAATGCGCTTGATGTCTGCACCGATGAAATTTAATGCGATATCCGGTTTCGATCTGGAAGTTGTAGAATACGTGCCCTCCGAATAATGACCGGTTGTTTTCGGCCTGAAATTCGCGGCAAATAAATCATTGAGGGACGCGTAGAACACGCGTCCCGGCTCTTTAAGAGATCTGACGAATGACCCTGAAGACCATCGAAGGTACCTTCATCGCCCCTAAAGGCCGCTACGCTTTGGTAGTGGGCCGTTTCAACAGCTTCGTCGTTGAAAGCCTGGTTGGCGGTGCAGTGGATGCCCTGGTTCGCCACGGCGTGAGCGAAAGCGACATCACCATCATCCGCGCACCTGGCGCCTTCGAAATTCCGCTGGTTGCGCAGAAAGTCGCTCAAAAAGGCGAATATGCAGCAATCATCGCCCTGGGCGCGGTCATTCGTGGCGGTACTCCGCATTTCGAATACGTGGCTGGCGAATGCACCAAGGGCCTGGCCCAGGTTTCCATGGAATTCGGCGTGCCGGTCGCTTTCGGCGTCCTGACCGTTGATTCCATCGAGCAAGCCATCGAACGTTCCGGCACCAAGGCCGGTAACAAAGGTGCCGAAGCTGCCCTGTCCGCACTGGAAATGGTCAGCCTGCTGGCACAGTTGGAGGCCAAGTGATTAGCGACGAAAGCGATCGTTTCAACCCGCGCGAGCCACGTCCAGCGGACGCCGGCAAGCCGTCGAAAAGCGAAAAGCGCCGGGCTGCCCGTCAGTTGGCGACTCAAGCGCTGTACCAGCGCCACATGGCCAAGACTTCGCTGAACGAAATCGAAGCGCAGTTCCGCGTCGATAACGATTTCACCTTCGCCGATGCCAGCTACTTCCACGACATCCTGCACGGTGTTCCGGCCAGCCTGACCGAGATCGACACCGCGTTGGCACCGTGCCTGGACCTGACCATCGAAGAGCTCGACCCGGTTGAACTGTGCGTGCTGCGCCTGTCCACCTGGGAACTGCTCAAGCGCGTTGATGTGCCGTACCGCGTAGTGATCAACGAAGGTATCGAACTGGCGAAAGTCTACGGTTCCACCGACGGTCACAAGTTCGTCAACGGCGTGCTCGACAAGCTGGCTCCGCGCCTGCGTGAAGCTGAAGTGAAGGCGTTCAAACGCTGATCGGCGTTTGAAACGGCTATGGGCGAGTTTGAGCTGATCCGCAATTTCTTCGCCGCCGCGCCCTGTGCGCAGGGCGGCGAGGGTGTTGCACTGGGGATCGGCGATGACTGCGCCTTGCTGGCTGTTCCTCCCGGGGAGCAGTTGGCAGTTTCCACCGATACGCTGGTGGCCGGCGTGCATTTCGCCGACCCCTGCGATCCCTTTTTACTCGGTCAGCGCTCGCTGGCTGTAGCAGTCAGCGACCTCGCTGCCATGGGCGCCACGCCCGTTGCTTTTACCCTTGCCCTGACTGTGCCGACGGTGAGCGCCGATTGGCTGCAAGCCTACGCCCGTGGTTTGAACCTGATGGCGCAGAGTTGCGGCATCGCGTTGATCGGCGGCGACACCACGCGTGGGCCGTTGAGCCTGACCATGACGGTGTTTGGTCGCGTTCCGGCGGGCCAGGCGTTGACCCGCAGCGGTGCGCGACCGGGAGATCTGCTGTGCGTCGGTGGCGAACTGGGCAATGCTGCTGGCGCCTTGCCGCTGGTGCTTGCTCAGCGTGAAGCCGATCCCGAGGTTGCCCAGCCGCTGCTCGATCACTACTGGTCGCCGCAACCGCAACTGGCGCTCGGTCAGGCGTTGCGTGGCAAGGCTACTTCGGCGCTGGATATCTCCGACGGCTTGCTCGCCGATTGCGGCCATATCGCCCTGGCATCCCAGGTTCGACTTGAAATTGAACGCGAGCGTGTGCCGCTGTCGAACGCTTTAGTGGCGTTCCTCGGGCAGCGCGGCGCCGAGCGTGCGGGGCTGAGTGGCGGTGACGATTACGTGCTGGCGTTCACGCTGCCGTCCGTCGAGTTGCCCGCGCTGCTGGCCGCTGGCTGGCCGATCCACGTGATCGGCCGCGTGGCGCAGGGGCAGGGCGTGGTGTTGCTCGACCGTGAAGGTCGCGACGTCACCCCGCAAACCCGCGGCTATCAACATTTTCAGGAGACCCCGTGACAGATCATCCGAAACAGGTGCCGGCCGAATTCGTTCCGCCGTCAGTCTGGCGCAATCCGTGGCATTTCCTCGCGTTCGGTTTCGGTTCCGGCACCTTGCCCAAGGCGCCTGGCACTTGGGGCTCGCTGGTTGCGCTACCCTTTATCCCGTTGTGGCAGATGCTGCCTGACTGGGGTTATTGGCTGATGCTCGGCGTCACCATGCTGTTTGGCTTCTGGCTGTGCGGCAAGGTCGCTGACGATCTGCGGGTACACGACCACGAAGGCATCGTCTGGGACGAAATGGTCGGGATGTGGATCACCCTGTGGCTGGTGCCGGAAGGCTGGTACTGGCTGCTCGCGGGGTTCGTGGTGTTCCGCTTCTTCGATATTCTCAAGCCATGGCCGATCCGCTGGGTCGACCGGCATGTGCACGGTGGCTTCGGCATCATGCTCGACGACGTGCTGGCGGGTGTCTTCGCCTGGTTGGCCATGCAGGGATTGGTGTGGATTTTCACTTGATTGGTCGGGCGTGAGGAGGGGACTAGGGATGGCTCGGCGCTGGTTGGCGGTACTGATTTTCAGTTTCTTGAGCGCGCAGGTCTGCGCTCAGGATGCGCCGCCGTCGGTGATTCATCTGGCCAGCGAAGACTGGGAGGATTACACCGCCGCTGATGGTCATGGTCTCGGTTGGGACGTACTGCGCCTGGTGTTCGAACCGGCCGGGGTCAAACTGGATATCCGCACGGTGCCGTACACCCGCTCAATCGGTCTGGTGCAGTTGAAGGAAGTCGACGCGCTGGTCGGTTCTTATCGCGATGAAGCCGAGCAAGTGCTATATCCGCGTTCGAATTTCGACTCCGATCACATCTATGCGCTGGGGCTGGCGAGCAATCCGCCGCCAACGTTAGCCACGCTGGGCAAATATCGACTGGCCTGGGTGCGCGGCTACCGCTACGAAAACTACCTGCCGAACATCAAACGCTTCAATCAGATCGAACGTCGTACCGGGATCCTGCCGATGCTCAAACAGGGTCGGGCGGATTACTACATCGATGCCCTGACCGAGATTGAGGTGGTGTTGAAAAATGCACTCGATCCCTCGCAGTTCCGCCATTCGCATCTGGCGGAATTGCCGCTGTATCTGGGTTTCGCGGATACGCCTCAGGCTCGGGCATTGATGTCGCTGTACGACCAGCGCATGGAGCAGTTGAAGAAAAGCGGCGAGCTGAAGCCGATCTTCGAGCGCTGGAAGCAGCCGTATCCGTTCGACTCCAACTGAGCGCGGTTAACTGGCTGATGAAGGACCCTGTGGGAGCTGGCTTGCCAGCGATAGCGGTGGGTCCCAACCAAAATGGCAGCTGACGTAACGCCATCGCTGGCAAGCCAGCTCCCACAGGTACAGCAGTGTCTGCAGGGCAGTCATCAAACTTTTTGATCGTTATGCCCCATAATTCAGCCTAAGCGTGCGCAGGAACCTGCTGTTACAATGCCGGCCAGCGAATTTTCAGACTTTTCTAGATCAGGAGCACACCGGTGCCTGTCGTTTTTGTCGCCGCTTCCAAGCTGCCAACGCCTTTTGCGCAATTCACCATGCACGGGTTTCTCGACGAAGCCACCGGCCGCGAGCACGTCGTGCTGAGCCTGGGTGAGATTGCCGACGGGGCTCCGGTACTCGGCCGCCTGCACTCCGAATGCCTGACCGGTGACGCCTTGTTCAGCCAGCGTTGCGACTGCGGTTCGCAACTCGAAGGCGCACTCAAAGCCATCGCTCGCGAAGGCCGCGGCGTGTTGCTGTACCTGCGTCAGGAAGGTCGCGGCATTGGTCTGTTGAACAAGATCCGCGCCTACGAATTGCAGGACGGCGGCGCCGATACCGTTGAAGCCAACGAGCGTCTGGGTTTCGCCGCCGATCAGCGTGACTACGCAATGTGCCTGCCGATGCTCGAGCATCTGGGCGTGAAATCCCTGCGGCTGATGACCAACAACCCGCGCAAGGTCAAAGCCTTGACCGACATGGGCATCGTGGTTGCCGAGCGCGTGCCGCTGCACACCGGCCACAACCCGCACAACAAACTCTATCTGGCGACCAAGGCCAGCAAGCTCGACCACATGATGGGCAACGAGCATCAGGGCGAGGCAGACCGCGCGTGACTCGCGGTCAGGTGCGACGCCGATTGTCGGTCGACTGGTGGAAATACCTCGCGCTGGCATTGCTGCCGTTGTTCGTGATCAACGGTGTGTTTGGCCAGGGCGAAGCGATTCTGCCGGTGCTGGCGATGCCGTTGTTTATCGCGGGTGTAGCCTCGATGTTTGTCAGCCTGAAGTTTTTCGGCCGCTACAAACATGCGCTGATCGCCACGCAAAAATCCCTGAATACCCCGGAAGAGCCGGCCGCGTGGATCGCACTCGCGGCGCGTCGGCGTACGGCGTTCCTTGTGGCGGCTCTGCCGGCATGGATCGGCGCTCTGGCGGTGTTCGTCGGCCTCGAAGCGGTGCCGTTGATGCTGCTGGCGCTGTCCACCGCCGTGCTGTTCTACCTCTACCATATTCCGCGTCAACTCGGCTGATGCGCCGTCTGTGGCTGGCGGTTCTGCTGCTAGCCGCAAGCAGCCCGACGCTGGCTGCTCTGCGCGTGGTCAGCCTTGCGCCATCCCTTTCTGAAATCGTTGTTGAACTGGATTCGGCCGACCTGTTGGTGGGTGTGCTGGATGCGGGCGAGCGGCCGGCTGCGCTCAAGGGTTTGCCGTCGGTTGGGCGTTACGGGCAACTCGATATCGAACGTTTGCTCAGCCTGCAGCCGGATTTGTTGCTGCTCTGGCCCGGCAGTGTCGGCCCGGCGCAGCGTGATCAACTGCAGCGTTTGCGCATTCCAACCTTTGTCGCCGAACCGCACAGTTTTGAACAATTGACGGCACAGATTGAAGCCATCGCGGTGCAGATTGATCGGCCGGAGCGCGGTGTGCAGCGGGCAGCGCAGCTGCGACAAAAACTTGATGAATTACGCCAGCGCTATCGCCGGGAAACGCCGTTACGGGTGTTCTATCAAGTATGGGACAAGCCGCTCTATACGGTGGGCGGCGGGCAAATCATCAGCGATGCGCTTGAGGTTTGCGGCGCACGCAATATATTTGCCGACCTGAGTCTGCCGGCGCCACAAGTCAGCATCGAAGCGGTGTTGCAGCGTGACCCTGAAGTGATTCTGGCCAGTGATCAGGCGCAACTCGATGCGTGGAAAGCGTGGCCGCAGGTGGCGGCGGTTCGGCAGGGGCAATTGCTAATGATCACCGACAAAGGCCTCGAACGCCCGAGCGGCCAGATGATCGACGCGACTGCCAAACTCTGCCACCTCATCCAGCCTGACAAATAATCTGTGGCGAGGGAGCTTGCTCCCGCTGGGCTGCGAAGCGGCCCCAAGACCGGCTAACCGGATCTATCAGGAGCACCGCATCCAGCGATTTACGACTGCTGCGCAGCCGAGCGGGAGCAAGCTCCCTCGCCACAGTGATGGGGTTTCAGATTTCAGGGGTCCAGGTCACGCCAAACATGAACGCCCGACCTTCCTCACGATAGCCATACTGACTGCCGTCATGGCTATACAGTGCGCGGCTGTAACCCTTGTCGAGCAGGTTATCCACTTTGAAATCCAGCTTGATCTCACGATTCAGCGCCCAACTGCTGCGTAGCCCGATCAGCGTATAACCACCCAGCGGCTGCTGATTGTTCAGATCGTCATAACTGCTGCTGACAGCCTGCCAACTCGCGCCGAGGCCGAGTCGATCAAACTGCCGATCCAGATCCCAACTCAACGTGCGCCGGGCACGCCGCGCCAGCGTATGCCCAGTGTCGCGGTCGCGCGGGTCGATGATCGCCACGCCAAGGTTGCTCTGCCAGCCGAACAGCTCCTGTTTCAGTGCCGCTTCAAAGCCGTTGATCCGAGCTGAAGCAACGTTTTCCGGGCGTGAGTTGCTGCCGAAAATGATCGCGTCTTGCAGATCGGTGCGGTACAGCGACGCTTCAAGGCGACTGCTGTCAGTCAACTGGCTGCGCCACTGCAACTCGTAGCTTTTCGAGGTTTCCGGCTTCAAGTCCGGGTTGCTGAAATCCGGGTAATACAAGTCATTGAAGGTCGGAGCGCGGAAGCCTTCGCTGTAGCTCAGCAGCAGGTCGTTGTCCGGGTTGACGGGTAAGGTCAGGGTCCCGCTCCAGCTGTTCTGGCCGCCGAACTGCTGGTTGTCATCGTGACGCAAACCCAGCTCGGTCGAGAAACTGTCAGCCTGGAATCGATGCTGAATAAACGCGGCGCGATTCCAGCGGCTGTCTTCGTCGAACGCGGTGCTGCTGTTGATTCGATCTTCATACCAGTCGCCGCCAAGGATCAGGCTGTTGCGTGCATCCAGCGTCAGGTCGTTCTGCCAGGTTACTGAGTCGCGGTAGGTGTTGAACACCGTCCGCTCATCACTGAGCTTATCGAAGGTCTGCTCGCGGTTTTCGCTGTGGCCGAGTTCCAGTCGCGACTTCCAGCGCTCGTTGATTCGCGCGTCCACGTAGCTGCTGAAACTGCTGACGGTGAAGTCGCTGTAAGGCTGCTGTTGCACCGAGTCGAAGGTGACCGGGTCGAAGCGACCGAACGGGTTGTCGAACTCACCTTTGCCACGGTTATCCAGCAGATTGGCGCCGACTTCGACGTCATCGGTCAGCGCGTGGCTGAGGCTCAGGCTGATGGATTTATTGCGGTAGGCATCGTGATCGCTGTCGCTCGGATACGACTCGTGGGTGCGGTCGATGCCTGCGGTTTCATCAAGGCTGGCGCCGAGATTGAAGCGGGTTTTGTCATCGCCACCCGACAAGCCGACGCTGCGTTCCCAGGTCTGGTTGCTGCCAAAACCGACATGCATCCGAGGTTGCAAACCAGCCTCGCCACCGCGCCGGGTAAAAATCTGAATCACCCCGCCAATCGCATCGCTGCCGTAGATCACCGAGCGCGAGCCGCGCAGCACTTCGACGCGCTCGATCTGCTCGATATTCAAGTGTTGCAGGTTGCTGTCGCCGGAGGTCGAGTTGCCGATGCGTTGGCCATCGACCAGCACCAGACTCTGCGCCGATTGCGTGCCGCGAATGTAGATCCCCGGCAGACTCCCGCGCCCACCAGTTTGCGCGACTTGCACGCCCGGCACCCGTTGCAGCAGATCTGTGACGCTGCGCGGTTGCAGGCGTTCGATGTCGTCGCGGGTGAACACAGTGTTGGCGGCGCTGCTGTCGTTGCGTGCCTCGACCTGACGGTTGGCGCTGATCAGCACGTCCGGCAGCTTCAGCGCTTGATCGCGTTCGAAGGTGTCGGCGAGAGCATTGGCGGTTGGCAGCAGAAGGAGGGGCAGGGCGAGGCGCGAAAATTTCATCAAGCAGTCCATCAATTTTCTGATGTGCACAAATCAGTGTGGGAGCTAGCCTGCTAGCGATGACGGTGTGTCAGTCAAAACTGAATTGACTGACAGTCCGCTATCGCTAGCAGGCTAGCTCCCACAGGGATGGTGATTACCTGTTAAGTAGAGCCAGACGCTCGCGAATCGACGCTTCGATCCCGGCTTCATCAAGCCCGCACTCAGCCAGCATCTGCGCCGGTTTCGCGTGCTCGACGTAAACATCCGGCAGGCCCAGATGCAGCACCGACTTGAGGATGTTCTCGCGGGCCAGGAACTCGCTGACTGCGCCACCGGCACCGCCCATGATCGCGTTCTCTTCGATGGTCACCAGCAACTCATGGCTGCCAGCAATCTCGCGTACCAACACTTCATCCATCGGCTTGACGAAACGCATGTCGATCACCGTCGCATCCAGCGTCTCGGCGACTTTCAGCGCTTCGGTCAACTGCACGCCGAACACCAGCAGCGCCACTTTGCTACCTTGGCGCCGCACCACACCCTTGCCGATTTCAATCGGATCGAGGTTGCTTTCGATGGTCGCGTTCGGGCCGTTGCCGCGCGGATAACGCACTGCCGCCGGGCCGTTGTACAGATGGCCGGTGGTAAGCATTTTGCGCAATTCGTTTTCATCGCTCGGGGTCATGATGACCATGCCCGGGATGCAGCGCAGGTACGACAGGTCGAAACTGCCTGCGTGCGTCGGGCCGTCTTCGCCGACCAGACCGGCACGGTCGATGGCGAACAGCACGTCGAGGTTTTGCACCGCTACGTCATGTACAAGTTGATCGTAGCCGCGTTGCAGGAATGTCGAGTAGATCGCCACCACCGGTTTCGCGCCTTCGCAGGCCATACCGGCCGCGAACGTCACGGCGTGTTGCTCGGCAATTGCAACGTCGAAGTAGCGCAGCGGGAAACGTTCACTGAACGCCACAAGATCCGAGCCTTCCTTCATCGCCGGCGTGATGCCAACCAATCGCGGATCAGCCGCGGCCATGTCGCACAGCCACTGGCCAAACACGCCGGAATACTTCGGCCCGCCAGCCTTCTTCGGTGCAGCAGCCGGAGCGTCGACAGGCTCGAGCTTGGTGATCGCGTGGTAACCGATCGGGTCGACTTCCGCCGGGGCGAAGCCTTTGCCTTTCTTGGTGACGACGTGCAGGAACTGCGGGCCTTTAAGATCACGCATGTTGCGCAGGGTGGCGATCAGGGTCGGCAGGTCATGGCCGTCGATCGGGCCGATGTAATTCCAGCCCAGCTCTTCGAACAGAGTGCCGGGGACCAGCATGCCTTTGGCATATTCTTCGGTGCGACGAGCGATTTCCCAGGCGCCGGGCAGGCGCGACAGCACTTTTTTGCTGCCTTCGCGCATGCTCGCGTAAGTGCGGCTGGAAAGGATCTTCGCCAGATAGTTCGACAGCCCGCCGACGTTGCGCGAGATCGACATGTCGTTGTCGTTGAGGATCACCAGCATGTTGGCGTTGACTTCCGGCGCGTGGTTCAACGCCTCGAATGCCATGCCGGCGGTCAACGCGCCGTCGCCGATCACCGCGATGGCCTTGCGATCGCTGTTCTGCAGGCGGGCGGCAATCGCCATGCCCAGCGCTGCGCTTATCGAGGTGCTGGAGTGGCCGACGCCAAAGGTGTCGTACTCGCTCTCGGCGCGACGCGGGAAGGCAGCGATGCCATCCTTCTGGCGCAGGGACTCCATGCGCTCGCGGCGACCGGTGAGGATCTTGTGCGGATAAGCCTGATGACCCACGTCCCACACCAGCCGGTCGTCCGGGGTGTCGAAGACGTAATGCAGCGCGATGGTCAGCTCGATGACGCCCAGGCCTGCACCGAAATGCCCACCGGTCTGGCCGACCGTGTAGAGCAATTCCAGGCGCAACTCATCGGCCAGGGTTTCCAGCTCGGCTTCGCCTAACCGGCGCAGGCCGTCCGGCGTATTCGCACGGTCGAGCAGGGGCGTGGTCGGGCGCTTGCGGGGAATCTCATGAAACGTCGTGGGCATCAGGCGAATCGTTATAGGTATAAAAGATGCGGCAGTTTACCTGATGCATCGCCCCCTGCCCACGCGTTGGTCTTTTTTGGCGGATTCGCCATCAGCTGCGGCGGTCAACGATGTACCGGGCCAGCTCGCGCAACGGCTCGGCAGCCGCGTCAAACGGTCGCAGCGCATGCAGGGCCTGATCACGCAGCTCCAGCGCGTAGGCCTTGGCCGCGTCGAGGCCGAGCAGGGCCGGGTAGGTCGGCTTGTCGCGGGCAATGTCCGCGCCCTGACGTTTGCCGAGGGTAGCGGTATCGCTTTCGACGTCGAGGATGTCGTCCTGCACCTGGAACGCCAGACCGATGGCCTGTGCATAAGTCTGCAGGGATTTCAGCTCGTCCTGCTCGGCGCGGCCGCTGGCCAGGGCGCCGAGATTGACGCTGACTTCGATCAGCGCGCCGGTCTTGTGCCGGTGCATCTGTTCGAGGGCTTGCTGATCGAGCTTCAAGCCGACCGAGCCGAGGTCGATGGCCTGACCGCCGACCATGCCCGCCGGGCCTGCGGCCAGTGCGAGGGCGCTGACCATTTGCAAGCGAATGTCTGCGCTCGATTCACTCAGGCGCGGGTCGAGCAGGGCGCTGAACGCCAGGCTCTGCAACCCGTCACCGGCGAGAATCGCGCAGGCTTCATCGAATTTCTTGTGGGTGGTCGGCTGGCCGCGACGCAGATCGTCATCGTCCATTGCCGGCAAATCATCGTGCACCAGCGAATAGGCGTGGATGAGCTCAACCGCGCAGGCCGCGCCGTTGGCTTGTTCAGCCTTGCCGCCGAGGGCTTCGCACGCGGCGTAGGCCAGCAGTGGGCGCACGCGCTTGCCGCCGTTCATCACGCTGTAACGCATTGCTTCATAGAGACGCGCCAATTCTGGCAGCGGCGCGTTGAACAGGGTTTCCAGTGCGGCGTTGACCCGCGCCTGGCTGGTGGCCGAATACGCTGCGATCATTCTGGCTGATCCGCGTCGAAGGGTTCCTCGGCCAGCTCGCCATCGCGTTCGAGCAGCACCTGCACCTTCTGCTCAGCCTGCGCCAGCGCTGCCTGGCAATCACGGGTCAGCCCGATGCCCTGCTCGAAAGCGGTCAGCGAGTCTTCCAGCGACAATTCACCATTCTCCAGACGCTCGACCAGTGTTTGCAGGTCGGCGAGGGACTGTTCGAAATCCAGTGCAGCTTTTTTGCGGGCCATGGCGGCGATTTCCGGTTGACGTTAAACCGGCGCGACACTAGCAGATAGGGGGTTCATGGGCAAATGAGCGGGGTGGCCCGACACGTTTTTCCTGTGGCGAGGGAGCTTGCTCCCGCTGGGTTGCGAAGCGACCCCAAAACCTACCGCCGCATTTTTTCAGCCAGGGTGCATTGCCCTTTTTGGGCCTGCTGCGCAGTCCAGCGGGAGCAAGCTCCCTCGCCACAGTGATCTCGGTTATTGCTAGGTTGGATAGCTGATCTGATAACGCGTACTCCGTCCGCCGCCGGGCAGGCGTTGCAGGCAGCCTTTTTCCACCAGTTCTGCCAAATGCCGGGTCGCGGTTGCCTTGGAGACCTTGGCCACCGCCAGATACTGTGCCGCGCTGATGCCGTGCTCGAAACCGCGTTCACCGCCGTCAAGCAAGCGGTTGAGTACTTTGATCTGTTCCACCGATAGCTCGGATTCTTGGTGCGCCTGCCAGAAACGCGCCTTGCCCAGCACACTGTCAATGCGCGCGATGGCTTGCTGCAGGCTGCGCAGCAGGGTTTGCAGAAACCATGTCAGCCATTCGGTGATATCCGACGTGGCTTTCTGACTCGTTTCAAGAATTCGGTAATAACCTGAGCGGTCATCGAGAATGCTGGCCGACATCGCATAAAAGCGGATCGCCTGCGCTTCACCCTGAGCCAAAGCCAGATCCGTTATGGTGCGGGTCAGGCGACCGTTGCCGTCGTCGAACGGGTGCAGTGTGACAAACCAGAAATGCGCGATGCCTGCGCGCAGCAATGGATCGAGTCCAACCTGATTCTCGCTGGCGTCGAACCACTTGAGAAAGCTCTCGAGTTGCCGTTCAAGGCCCTGTCGCGGCGGGGCTTCGAAGTGCACGGTCGGACGGTCAATGCGCCCGGACACCACTTGCATCGGTTCATCGCCGCGTAATGCACCAACGTTGATCGAGCGCGAGGAGAAGCTGTTTTCCTGCTCGGGAAACAACCACGAATGCCACTCCAGCAACCTTTCTAGCGTCAACGGCTGATCAAAGTGCCGCGTAGCGTCGAGCATCAGTTGCGCCAGACCTTCACTGCGCTGACTGACGTGATCGCCATCGACCAGTTCCAGGCCCAAGCGTCGCGCCAGTGAGGAGCGCACCGAGCCGACATTCAGTTGCTCACCTTCGATGGCCGAAGACGTCACGATGTTTTGCAGTAGCGCGTCCAGCTCGGTTTGAGCGCTCAGCGAGTTGCCCACCGAACCGGCCATGCCCATCAATTGGCCCTGCGCCTGAACACACTCACGCAGCAACGGCGCAAGACGATTCTCCTGCCATTTGAAGTCGGGCCAGTCAGGTTGCTGCCAGATCCAGTGTGTGGTCATCAAGTGTCGTTCCTGAATGCGTGAGCCGAATAGAAATGCTATTCGGCTCATTTCGTGAGCCGAATATGACGGCTATTCGGCTCAAGGTCTACTCGACGGCGTGATTCCCACCGCAAATAAAGCTGTATCCGATTGTTAAAAAACTGCCGAATGGCTAACCTTCGCGCCATCTACGACCCGATAGTCACGGGTCTTTCAGACGAAACGCAGTTGTCATCACTGTGAAGTACCGAGGATCGGGTGCAAGGTTTCGTCAGGCATGGCAGGAGGCATTACATGCGTTCATTTCTTTTGCTGCTGATCGGGTTGGCCTGCGCGCCCGCGCTGCTGGCTGCGCCGACGGCTGAAATGTCGGAACCGGTGGGCGGCTGGCGCTATAACGGCCTGCTCGACCGCAGTGAAAATCCGCAAGTCGCCTATCCCACGCCGCCGATCGATCGCGGCATTCAGCGCAATCGCACGATGATTCAGGGCCAGCTCAAGGCCATCGGCAACCAACGCGGGCCGCATACGCTGGCAGTGAATGGCAATCCTCTCAACCTGTACACCGACGACAATGGGCGTTTCGCAAGGCCGTATGCATTTGGCGCGGGCTCCAACAGCGTCGAAGTACGTAGTGCCGAAGGCCAGTCACTGAAGCGCGTGCAATTTTATGAAGCAAATAACTTGCGCACGCCGGCGCGGATTCGTCTTGTCTTGGGGTGGGACGATCCAAAGGCCGAACTCGATTTGCACGTCATTACCCCGGACGGCCAGCACGCCTACTGGGCGCGCCCGGCGATGAGCAACGGCGGGGGACTTGAGCCTGATGGCGTCGATGGCCCCGGCCCGGAAATGTTCACCATGACCGCGCCGCTGCATGGCACTTATCTGGTTTACGTCAACTATTGGGGTAACTTCGGCAACGGCGGCTATAACTTCGAGGAGACCAGCAATCAGAACGAGGTGATCACCTCGCAGATCACGCTGGTGCTCAACGAAAACACCGTCAATGAAAAACGCGAAACCTTCATCGTGCCCCTGCGGGCCATCGGTGATCTGCTGCTGGTCAAGACTTTCAACTATTAAGCATCCCGCCACGGATGAATTCGTCAGCTTCGGGAACATGAGCGAAAAGATGAGCGATAACACTGCTGCACCAGCCGCTGAAACACCTGCCGGCAAACCTTCCCGGCGCTGGCCGATGCTGGCGCTCGGGCTGTGCCTGGTGGCCGGCGTGGCGGGCGGTATTGGCTGGCTGATGCTGAAACCGAAGCCGCCTGCAGCGGAGCTGGCGAGCGACAAGCTTGGCTTGAGCCGCCCGGACGCATTGCTCGAAACCCGTTCCCTGAGCCAATTGCCCAAGGACTTGCTGGCGGTGCCGTTCCTCAAGGCCACGCTGACCGAAGATTTCGTCTTCTATTACGAAACCCACGCCGACCGCCTCGGTTTGATCGGCAGCCTGCGCCGGATCATTTACGAACATGACCTGAAGTTGCAGGACAGCCTGATCGAGCAGCTTTTCGACCAGCCGGCAGACGTGGCGTTGTGGCGAGGTGCGGATGGCCGCTTGAAGGATTTTCTGTTGGTGATGGATCGCGGCGGGCTGGCCAAGCTGCTGGAGCCGCTGGCGAAAGTCGCGCTGGATGACACGCAGCTCAGTGTGTTCGGGACCTTGAAAGTCGCTGGCGATGAAGTGCCGCTTTATCAACTCAGCTACAACGCCAGCAAATCGCTGCTGTTCGCTTCGCGCGGCGACAAACTGGTGGTGCTGTCCAACCCTTCGAAATACTACGACCCGGAAACCGGCGCCTCTGAGGAATCGGGGCGCGTTTCGACACAAGCGCTGGCTGCGCTGCTCAATGGCGAAAAACTCTTCCCTGAGGCCTTCGGTCTGCCGGCCAAGGCGCCGGAAATCAAACAGCGTCTGTCGGTGAATTCCAGCGTTCTGGCCATGGGTTATCAGCGCTTCATCCCGAACTTCGCCGGTCTGCGTTTCGACATGGACGACAAAGGCTGGCGCAGCTTCCTCGCCATGGACGAACTGGAAAATCAGCCTGACTTCGATTTCAAACCGGTGTGGCAAGCCATGCCGCTGGGCGCCAGTGCCTGTGTGACCTTGCCGGTCGCCGCCGAACCGCAAAAGCCATTGCTGGTGAAACTTGGCGCCGACGAAGCGGTGGCGCAAAAACTCACCGAACACGTGGCTGGCGCTGCAGGCCTGTGCTGGTACGCCGACTCGCGGCTGTACACGCCGTTGCTGGTCGCCAGCCTGAAGGACGAAGACAGCGGCAAGCTCGACGGCGATCTCGGCGCGTTGTTCGGCTCGATGGTCGGCGCCTATGAAAGCAATGTTGAAGAACACGCGTTCCCGGTAGTCGAAAAACAGCAAGGTCAGAGCCACCTCTGGCAGCGTCAGGTCAGCTCCAACTTCGGCCCGTACGCGGCCAAGGATGCCGAGAACCCGGACGCGATCTCCGGCAAGGCGTTCATGAAAGTCAGCCTCGCGCGCCACGGTTCGACGCTGCTGTTTTCCCTCGACGACAAACTCGTCGACAAGGCCCTCGGCACCCTCGACAAACGCTTCCCGCCGATGGCCGACGTGCTGCCGAAAGATCTGCTGATGCCGATCTACTTCGGCCCGGATTCGATGGCGCAACTGATGCAACAGGAAACCCTCGACAGCCTGCCGCAGGACATGGAGCCGGTGTTCTACAACGCCGCGCAAACCTACCTGCTGCCGAAACTGCGCACCCTCGGCGGCTACGGCAAATACGCCCTGACCCTGCCTGAAGGCAGCGAGCCGGACGGCCACTGGCAATGGCTGCCGCTGGAGTGGAAAGCCCTGTGACTGCACTGATCCGCAGCCTCGGCCTGCTCGCGCTGTTGCTCAGCGCGACTGCCCGAGCCGTCGAAGCGCCGGCGCTTGATCCGCAGCAATCCCAGGTGTTCCGCGCCTGGTTCGTGCGCATCGCTCAAGAGCAACTGAGCCAAGGCCCGAGCCCGCGTTGGTATCAGCAGGACTGCGCGGGGCTGGTGCGTTTCGCCGCCAACGAAGCACTGAAAGTCCACGACGATAAATGGCTGCGCAGCAATGGCCTGTCCAATCGCTACCTGCCGCCCGAACTGGCGCTGAGCGACGCGCAACGCAAGTTCGCCCAGCAGTGGCAGCAGGGCGGCGGCAAGGTCGGGCCGTACGTCAACGCGATCAAACTGATTCAGTTCAACAGCCATCTGATCGGCCGCGACGTGTCCCAGGCACGCCCCGGCGATCTGATGTTTTTCGATCAGGGCGACGACCAGCACCTGATGATCTGGATGGGCCGCTTCATCGCCTATCACACCGGCACCACCACCCCGACTGACAACGGCATGCGTTCGGCAAGCCTGCAGCAACTCATGACATGGAAGGACACCCGATGGATACCCGACGCAGCCAACCCCAACTTCATCGGCGTCTATCGACTGAACTTTCTCTCCCAATGACCGGTGCCCGCATGTTGCGTTTACTGCCTCTGCTGTTGCTGTTAGCCCTGCCTTTTTCGGCGGTGCATGCCGAAGACACTGTCGAGCCGAGCGGCTACACGCCGGTCTCCGGTGAAAGCTTTTTTCTGTTGGCCGACAGCAGTTTTGCTGCCGATGAACAGGCGATGGTGCGCCTCGAAGCGCCGGGTCGCGACTATCGTCGCTTTCGCATGGAACCGTATGGCGGCGCCGATATCCGCGTGTACAAAATCGACAAGCCGCTGGATTTTCTCAAGCGCCAAAAGAACCTGCATCGAGTGGTCAGCGACGGCCAGTTCAAGGGCGAAGGCCTGTCCAACACCCTCGCGTACCTGTGGGATAACTGGTATCGCAAATCCCGTCGAGTGATGCAGCGCGCGTTCTCCTACGAGTCGCGCAAACAAGTCACCGAGGAAGTGCCGGAGCTGAAAATGGGCAGCGCGATTGCCGCGCCGACGCCGTACGACGCGCAGCCGCAATTCGCGCTGATTCCGGGCTTGCCGGTGGTCAGCCAGTTCCGCTATCCGCTGTGGCAGGCCAAGCCGATTCAGCCGCCGGAAGGGGTGAATCTGGCCGGTTCGTCCAGCGACTTCGTCAGCGTTGCGCCGGGCAATGTGTACATCCCCTTGGGCAACCTGAAACCGGGTCTGTATCTGGTCGAAGCGTTGATCGGCAAGTACCGCGCGACGACCATGGTCTTCGTTTCCAACACCGTCGCCGTGAGCAAGATTGCTGGCGACGAATTGCTGGTGTGGGCCGCGCGCAAACATGAAGGTAGTTCGGTGCCGAAAGTGAATGTGCTGTGGACTGATGGCCTCGGCGTGATGAGCAGCGGTGCCACCGATGCCGATGGTTTGCTGCGTTTGAAACACGTCAGCCCGGAGCGTTCGTTCGTGATCGGCGAGGACGAAGAGGGCGGGGTATTCGTCTCGGAAAACTTCTATTACGACAGCGAAATCTACGACACCAAACTGTATGCCTTCACCGACCGGCCGCTGTATCGCCCCGGCGATTGGGTGTCGCTGAAAATCGTTGGTCGCGAGTTCAAAAACGCGCGGGATTCAGTCGCGCCGGGTGCTGCCGACGTCAACGTCAGCGTGCTTGACGCCACCGGAACCGAGTTGCAGCGGCTGGATCTGAAACTCGATTCGAAGGCCGGCACTCAAGGCCGTTTCCAGTTGCCGGACAACGCCGTGGCCGGTGGTTATGAACTGCGTTTCAACTACAAGGATCAGGCCTACAGCAGCGCCTTCCGTGTAGCCGAGTACATCAAACCGCACTTCGAGATTTCGCTGAACCTGGCCAAACAGGACTACCGCACCGGCGAACCGGTCAAGGGCAGTCTGGTGTTGCTCTACCCGGACGGCAAACCGGTGGCCAATGCCAAACTGACCCTGAGTCTGCGCGCCCAGCAACTGTCTATGGTCGACAACGAGCTGCAATACCTCGGGCAATTCCCGGTGGAACTGACCAGCACCGAACTGACCACCGACAGCAAGGGCAACGCGACCCTCGACCTGCCCGCTGCCGACAAGCCGAGCCGCTATATGCTCACTGTTTTCGCCAGCGACGGTGCGGCGTATCGGGTCAAGACTACCAAGGAAATCCTGATTGATCGCGGCGCCGCAAGCTTCCGGCTGACTGCGCCGCAACGCTTCAGCGCAGTCAACGACAAAGTTGCGTTCAGTTACGCCAACGAGGGCGGCAGCGCGCAAGCACAAGCCGTGGTGCCGAGCAGCTACAGTTGGGTGCGCCTCGAAGACCAGACCACCAGCGAAGGCAAACTCGCGGCCAAGGACAAAGGCTTCAGCCTCGCCTTCGAGCGTCCCGGCACGTACAACCTGTCACTGAAAGATCAATACGGTCGCGTCCTCGGTGGCACCGCGCATGCGGTCACTGGCGACGGCGTCAAAGCGGTGCCGGGCACGGTGGAAATCGTCCTCGATAAAGCCGAGTACAAGGCTGGCGATGAAGCGCTGGCGCTGATCACCTTCCCGGAGCCGGTCAGCGATGCTTTGCTCTCGCTGGAACGCGACAAGGTCGAAGCTACCGCGCTGCTGGCCAAGGGCGGCGACTGGCTGAAACTGGAAAAATTCAGCGAAACCCAATACCGCGCGCGCATTCCGGTGAAAGATAACTTCGCGCCGAACCTGACCTTTTCCGTGCTCTACACCAAGGGCGGTCAGTACAGCTTCCAGAACGCCGGGATCAAGGTCGTCGCGCCGCAAATCGACGTGGCGATCAAGACTGACAAAGAGACTTATCTACCAGGCGATACTGTCACGGTCGATCTGACCACGCAGTTCGCCGGTAAAGCAGTGCCTGCGCATTTGACGGTCAGCGTGGTCGACGAAATGGTCTACGCGCTGCAACCGGAAGTCGCGCCGACCATTGACCAGTTCTTCTATCACCCTCGGCGGAACAACGTGCGCACCAGCGCGAGCCTGTCGTTCATCAGCTACGACGTGGCACTGCCGGGCAGCCCCGGCGCACCGGGCAAGGCCAACCGCAGCGAACGCGGGGTGAAAGTGCTGGAGCGTCCGCGTCGCGAAGACGTCGACACCGCGGCATGGCAGCCGGAACTGCTCACCGACGCCGACGGCAAAACCCGTTTCACCTTCAAGATGCCGGACTCGCTGACCCGCTGGCGCATCACTGCGCGGGCGATCGCCGATGACGGTCAGGTCGGGCAGAAGAAGCAATTTGTCCGTTCGGAAAAACCGCTGTACCTGAAGTGGAGCGGGCCGAACCAATTCCGCAAAGGCGATCAGCCGCAACTCGGTGTGTTCGCCTTCAGTCAGGCCGAAAAACCGGTCAAGGCTGAACTCGTCACCCACTACGCCGGCACCGAACAACGCCTGCCGGTGACGCTGAACAACGGCATCAACTATCTACCGCTGCCAGCGTTTGCCTTGGCCTCCGGCGAGTGGACTGCGGAGTTGGTGCAGGACGGCAAAACTGCCGACGCCTTGGCCGTGCGCCTGACCGCAACCGGCGAAGGCTGGCAGGTCACGCAGACGCAAAGTCTCGACGTGGTCAGCGGCGACACGCCTTTGGCTCTGCCGGCCGACGCGACTGACATTCGCCTGCGTCTGGATGACAGTCCGCAAGCGCTGTTCCGTTCCGCGCTCGACGATCTGCTGAGCTACCCGTACGGCGGCGTCGAGCAGACTGCCAGCCGTTTGCTGCCGCTGAGCATCGCCTATCCGTCGCTGGCATCGAACCCGCAGATCCGCGACCGCTTGCGCCTGATCATGCAGAACAGCCGTCTGCGTCTGGTGCAAATGGCCGGACCATCGGCGAGCTTCACCTGGTGGGGTTTCGACGGCGAGCCGGATGCGTTCCTCACGGCTTACGCTTACTACGCCGACTGGAACGCCAGCCAAGTGCTGGAACTGACTCTGCCGCCGGAGCATTGGCAGCGGGTGCTGGAGGTCTACGCCAAACAAGCGCCGAACACGCCGTTGTTGCAACGGGCGCTGATTCTGTCGTTTGCCAAGCAGATGCATTTGCCGGTGAATACCTTGCTGACCGGGTTGATGGAAGATCTGGCCAAGGCTGGCGAAGGCAACGCCACCAATTTGATGGACGACGGCGAAGACAGTCTGGTGATGAGCGATCCGGATTCGGCGCTCGGTCTGGCGGCGGCGCGTTCGTTGACTGCAGCGCTGGCGCGTCAGGCCAAAGTGCCGTTGCCGGACGCGTTCAATCGTCAGGTGGCGGATGCGCAGCATCGTCTTGCGGTGAGTTCGCAGCCGTTTGCTGAAGCGCTGAACCTGTCGCTGCAAGCGTTCGATCAGACGCAGGCGCAGGCATTGTTGCAGCGTCTGTTGCCGCAACAATCGACGCTGGAACGTGCGTTGGCGCTGACCTGGTTGCAACGCAGCATCGAGCAGGCTTCGCCGACCATCAACCTTACGCCGGGTGAGGGCTGGAAGAAAAACCATGGGGCCAGCGGTGAGATGTTCTGGACGTGGCAAGGCGCATCTCCGGTGCCATCGGTGTTGTCGGTATCCGGTACGCAAGAGCGTCCATTGCGTGCAGCCGTGAGCTTCCAGACTCAGCAACCGGCAGTCGATCCGATGGCCGTGACCATCACCCGTCGCCTGTCGCGTCTGGTGCCGGGTGACGCAGCGTTCACCTTCAAACTGGAACCGGTCGGCACTAAACCGTTGTCCAGCGACAGTCTGTATCTGGACGAAGTCATCCTCACCAGCAAAGCGCCGAAACCGCTGCGCTACGGCATGCTCGAAGTGCCGCTGCCACCGGGCGCGGATGTCGAACGCACCACGTGGGGCATCAAGTTGCAGGGCAAGGACGGCACCGAACCGACCGCGCTGGAAAAGGCGCGTTTCGAACCGGGCCAACTGGCCTACGCGGTGCCGGTGGATGCGCTGAGCGGCGAACTGCGCCTGCGGCATCTGGTGCGCTTCTCGCAGAAAGGCCAGTTCAACCTGCCGCCGGTGCGTTTTACGCAGATCTACGCGCCGCAGCATCAGGCCCGCGAAGCCAAAGCGGCCCTCGGCCAGGTCACGGTCAACTGACATGACCCGGCCGCTGGTCTGGCTGCTGCTGTGTTTGCTTCCTGCGCTGGCGACGGCGCAGGACGAACCGTTGCGCGTGGCTTACAAGGGCGAGTTGCTGACGTTGAATCAGACGCAGCTGATCGCCCGTGAGCCTTTGCCTAACTCGCTGGATACGCCGCTCGGCAGCTTGTGGAAGCTGTTTGTCTACGCGTGGCTGGTGGATACCGGCGCGCGCGAGCCTGCCTATGAATGTCGCGGACAGTCGAAAGAAGAAGTTTATTGCTGCACGGCTGGCGGCAAGATCGAGCGTGATCAGGCGTTGGTGAAATCCTGCGGGCTGTATTTCGAGCCTGCGCGGCTGGGGATTTCAGCTAGCGATTGGCGTACGTATTGGCAGGCGAAGAATGCGCCATCGTGGTTGCTGGATTTGCCCTCGGTGCAACCGGCCAGTCGCGTTTCTGTAGCAGAGTTGTTGAGCGTTTTGGCTTGGCTGCCGGCGCAAGAGCAGATGCGTCGCGTGTTGCTCGACGTGGTGCTGAACGCGGCGGACGGTAACGTCGTCGGTGAACTCGGCGGGCGCTTGCGGGTGAAAACCTGGAGCTGGCTAGGGGATCAGGACCCACAATCGCGGCAGGGCGGATTTGCCGGATGGACGGCGGATGGCTCGCCGGTCTGGGCCGGCGGGCGTGGCACCAGTCAGATGGTTCTGCGGCATTACGGTTCGGCGCTTTCTACCGTGTTGCCTGCTGGATGGCCGGCGGATGCCGGGCGTTGCGTTGAGGTCGGGTTGTTTTCGCGTTACCCGTTAAGTCGGGTTTTGGCGGGTGAACGGGTTGCGGTTTCTGGCCCGTTGCAGGGCGACTACCGCGTCGAATTCGCCAACGGCAATGCGCTGGATATCCACAGCGATGGCGAACTGTTTCTGCTTAACGACAAACTGGTCGCACGACTGGATCGCGAAGAATACGTCGCCCGCGTTTTAGAGCGCGAAGCCAAACCCGAACCCGCCGAAGCTGCCAAAGCCTTGGCAATCGCGATCCGTACTTACCTGCTGCAAAACGCCACGCGCAACGGCGACTGCCTGAGCATCGACGACAGCAGCACCCGCCAGCGCGTCGCGCCGCGTCCAGCCTCGGCCGAATCGCGCAGCATCGCCGCGTGGACAGCCGATCTGGTGCTGGCCGGGAGCAGCGTCACCTATCACTCCGACCAACCCGGCCCGGACAAACTCGCTTGGCAACAAGCCGTCGAGCAAGCCAATGCCGGCCAGCGTTACGACGCGATTCTGCTGCACGCCTATCCACGCGCCAGTCTCAGCCGCTGGGACAACCCGGTCGCCTCCTGCGAGGCACTGCCCGCCGCGCAAGACTGGCTGCAAAAACAACGGCGCGGCTGGCGTCCGACGCTGGAAAGCGAAACCGGCTACAACGAAGTCAGCACATTCGCCGTGTGCAAATTGGCGTTCGGCCGGCCCTTCGTCGACCGCGAACGCCAGCGCATCTACGTGCGCGGCGTGCTGACCTTGCAGGATCGCCTCGACCTGACCCATGAATATCTGCACCTGGCCTTTGAAGCACACCCCAACGGCCAGGATGAAACCTACATCGAAGGGCTCGCCCGTCACCTCTTGCTGGAATAGACCATGACACCTCGTTATCCACAGGTCTTGCTGCTGCTCTGCGCCCTCGGCGCACTCTCGCCGGCCATGGCCGCCAACGGCGTCAAACTCGACACCCCGGTCGGCGGCTGGCGCAGCGGCGCACCCGAAGGCGAAAACGAAAGCTTCCAGCAGACCGTCAATTACCCTGCCTCCTCGGTAAACACCCCGCCCAGCCAAGCGAAAACCGCACGCATCAGCGGCGAAATCAAAACCACCCCGAAAAGCACCGAACCCGGTCGCCTGATCGTCAACGGCGTCAGCATGCCGCTGAAAATCGACGACAGCGGCCGCTTCGACCGCCCGTTCTCCTTCCCCAACGGCAGCAACAGCGTCGAAGTCCGCAGCCCCGACGGCCAACAACGGCACCGCACGCAATTCCTCAACACCAGCGCCGGCGCCACCCCGGCGAAACTGCGAGTGCTGTTGGCATGGGACAGCGACGGCACCGATCTCGACCTGCACCTGGTGACGCCCGATGGCGGACACATCTGGTACGGCAACCGCGTCGCACCGAACGGCGGCGCATTGGACGTCGACGTCACCACCGGCTACGGCCCGGAAATATTCGCCATGCCCGCGCCGATCAAGGGGCAATATCTGGTGTACGTGAATTACTACGGCGGTGGTTACCGCGCGGATGACGAAGGCGGGGATGAAGCAGTGCAGGCGCTCACCACGGCGCAGGTGACGGTGATAACCGAAGAGGGGACGCCGAACGAGAAAATGGAGAATTTTCTGGTGCCGATGCGGGCGGTGGGGGAGTTGACGTTGGTTAAGTCGTTTAGTTATCCGTGAGGGGAATTGGGCAGCAGGTTGCTGCCCAATTGAATCGGTGAGCAGGCTGCTGACCGATTTCTCACCGAGAGGGGGCAAGAGTTATAGGTCATCCCAACTTACCTTTACCCGCTGGGAAGCGGCAAGACGTTCGGCGACGACACCTATAAGTTTTTCATCCTCATGGCTCAGTAGTGCCGCTTTGAACGGCAGCTTGCCACGGTCGGCGACGTACTGAAGTGATTGGCGTAGAAACTCTGAGGGCGTGATACCTAGCTTTTCGAGTTCAGCGTAGGAGCGCCGCTTCAGTTCGTCATCAATTCGGATGTTGATAGATGCCATGGCGAGATACCTGTAATGACGCTTGTCGTTACAGTAGCGAGTACGGGCTGTAATCTCCAAGCACCAATTCAGTTTTCGGACGGCAGACGCGGGGTTTTTTTCGCGACTGACGAATACCCGAATTAGTCAGGGAATACGCCGCACAGTGCATTGCCTTCGTAACCATGAAAAATCGGTGCCAGCACCATGAATGGACCACAGGCGTAGAGCGGGGAAGGCACTTTTTGCTGCGTGTTGAGCAGAACCGCTTCCCTGCCGAATTGGTCATTGCCGAAGGATTGTTCGTAGTACGACTCGCACACCGGGAGCTTTAACGGCACTGGGACGATCAGTGCCCAGACAGTAATCCCGCACCATTCGCGGGTGGGTGTTGATCTGGAGGATCTACTGATTTGGGGGGTGATTGAGCGGGAGCTTTGCGCTTTGTAGGCGTCGGTTTTAAGTGTGATTTTTTCCGGGAACGACAATCCCACTCCTACGCATGCAGTCAGGCTAAAGCACAGAGTCGAAACCAGTCCGGCGGATTTCAGGGCAAACGAGATCAAATTTGAACGTCCTTGTAGTGCTTTAAGCATTGATGTTGCCAAGATTTTTTCCGCTGAATAATAGTGCAAACACCTGCTGCACAATTTCGCGTTGATCAGCCAGCGGCGATCTTGTACCCGCTCACCACTTTTCCAACAGACATTAAAAAGCCGGCTTGTGGCCGGCTTCTCGGGGACTGGCTTGGTTTATTTTTGGTAAACCGCGTCAGCCTTCAAAACGTACACCCGGATCTTGCGTCCGGCTGTGGGACTTGGTCAGACAGTGGTCTGCCGCGTCGGGCGCTCTCTGAACCGCTGGGCGGGTCGATGCGCGAATGTGGGGCGCAGGATACTGAGTTTTGCCACCGATTCCCAGCTTGAAGTGCGGTTTAGAGCGACCAATCCCGGAACAATCCGGGATTTGTACTGGCTTTCAGGGCCTCATCGCCAGCAGGCTGGTTCTCACAGGGTTTTGTGCCAGCCGCAGGTTCAAAGAAACGGCACCACCGGCCTTCGCTTGCTCAACGTCGACCACCAGAACACCCAGCCCAATATATGGATTCGCTGTTCATCGATCTGCGCTGTGCGGAATATTTCGTCGGGGTGTTCGGCGCTGTTGTGGCTGCGCAGGCGCAGGCCGTTGCCGGGCATGCGGTGCAGGTATTTGATGCGCAGCATGCCGTCGTGTTCGATGGCGTAGATTTCGCCGTCGACTACTTGAGTGAGGCCGCGGTCGATGGCGACGACGGAGCCGTCTTCGATGTGCTCGGCCATGCTGTTACCGATCATGTGCGCGCAGATCGCGTCGCCAGGTCTGACTTCAAGTTTTTCCAGATGGGCGCGTGGCAGGCGGATGGATTGCTCCGGATCCTGGATGACGTGGGTTTTGCCGGCGCCGGTGGCGAGTGGGGTTTCCTTGAAGAACGGCAGGTCGATGTCGTTGGGGTTGGTGACGGTATAGATGCCGCCGACGGATTGGGCGTCGAAGGTGTCGCCGTTGCTGGCCGGGGCGTGCAGTTGCGGGGATTCTTTGGTGCCTTCGCCGGTCTTCAGCCATTCGCTGTTGACGGAGAGCAGGCGTGAGACTTCTTCCATGCGGTACGCGGGGACGCCCCGGGTGTACCAGTTATGAACGTTTTGGGCTTCCGTGCCCCAGAACTTTGCGAATCCCGTGGTGGAGATGTTCGCAGCTTCCAGGAGTGCCTTGAATCTTGGACCGCTAGTGTTCTTTCTCATAAACACGAGTCTACGGCCGGTATAGAGCGGTTTGAATAAACCTTGCGTTCAAAAAACCGGCAAATTTTGCGACGGGATGTAAGACGTGCTTGTGGGAGATTACACACGCTAAAACTTTTCTGTAGTCCTCTATAAACAAGTTGTTTAAGACGCAGTCGTGCACGCAAAGAAAACCCCGGATCAACCGGGGTTCTCTTCAAGCATTGCGCAGGTCGGGAAGCTTAGCCTTTGTAGGCAGCAACCGACTTGGTGATTGCTTCGCGAGCGGCGTCTGCACCAGCCCAGCCTTCGATTTTCACCCACTTGCCTTTTTCAAGGTCTTTGTAGTTGGCGAAGAAGTGCTCGATCTGCTGAATCAGCAGTGGCGGCAGGTCGGTGTATTCCTTCACGTCGACGTACAGCTGGGACAGCTTGTCGTGTGGGACTGCAATGACTTTGGCATCGCCGCCGCCGTCGTCGGTCATGTTCAGGATGCCGACCGGACGTGCGCGGATCACTGCGCCTGGAGCAACCGGGTAAGGGGTCACAACCAGCACGTCGAGGGGATCACCGTCGTCAGCCAGGGTGTTCGGGATGTAACCGTAGTTGGCCGGGTAGAACATCGGGGTGGCCATGAAACGGTCAACGAACAGGCAATCGCTGTCTTTGTCGATTTCGTATTTGATCGGCGCGTGGTTGGCCGGGATCTCGATCGCGACGTAGATGTCGTTCGGCAGGTCTTTGCCAGCCGGAATCTTGCTGTAGCTCATTGGGCGGTGCCCCCGTTAGTTGACCAAAAACACTTGGCCGGATTGACCAAAAAGTGGCGGCGATTATAGGCATATTCTGCCGTGGACGCCACGTAGCGGAAGTCGTACAGACTTTACTCGTGAGCCTGATAGACCGGGTCGTGCGCCTGAAGTTGCCGCAACCGGCTCAACGGATCCTGTCGGTAGAAAAGCCTGAGCTGCGCATACACCTGCGGATAAGCCTCGTGCAGCAGATCCGGGGCGCTGAAGAAGTATTCGCTGGTGACGGCGAAGAACTCTGCAGGGTTCTCGGCGGCGTACGGATCAATGGCAGTTTCGACGTCTGGATCGTGGTCGAGTTGACGATTGAGGTCGTCGTAAGCCGATTGCATTACGTCGGCCCAGTCCTTGACCCGCATATCTGCGTGCAGTGGTGGCAGGCCGTTGGCGTCGCCGTTGAGCATGTCGAGCTTGTGCGCGAGTTCGTGGATCACCAGGTTGTAACCTTCCCAGCCACCACTGGCCATCACCCCCGGCCAAGCCAGAATGATTGGCCCTTGCTGCCAGGCCTCGCCGCTGTGTTCACCGTCCCATTCATGCTCGACGCCGCTGGCATCGCGATGACGCTGCGGGCTGAGAAAATCGTCGGGATACAGGACGATTTCGTGGAAACCCTGATACCAGTTCAAGTCGCCCAGATGCAAAAGTGGCAATTGCGCCTGGGCGGCGAGCAGCAGGCGTTGCTCCTGATGGAGTTCGACGCCGGGCAGGGCGGTCAGGTGTTTTTCGTCGAGAAACAGCACGCTGGCTTCGCGCAGCCACTGGTCTTCAGCGGCGCTGATGCCGTCGAGAAAGCTCAGGTGATGGCGCACCCGTTGCCATAGATCATCGGCAATCGGGTGCCTGGCGAGGATGCGCCGGCGTCGCCAGGCACTCAGCGACCACATCGGCTTAGTGCGTTTCGACTTTGGAACCACCGAAGCGGCTGCGCACCACGCCAATGATCATCGGGATCAGCGACAGCAGGATGATCGCAACCACCAGCAACGACAGGTTTTTCTTGATGAACGGCACGTTGCCGAAGAAGTAACCCAGCGTGACCAGACCGCCCACCCAGAGAATCGTGCCCAGTACGCTGAAACCGAAGAAGCGCGGATACGGCATTCTGGCGACGCCTGCGACAAACGGCGCAAAGGTCCGAATGATCGGCAGAAAGCGCGCCAGGGTCACGGTTTTACCGCCGTGCTTGTCGTAGAAGTCGTGGGTTTTTTGCAGGTAATCGCGACGGAAGATTTTCGAATTCGGGTTGTTGAACAACCGCTCGCCTGCCGTTCGTCCGATCACGTAGTTGGTGCTGTCACCGAGGATTGCCGCGAGCATCAGCAGACCGCCCAACAGTACCGGATCCATGCCGCCGCCCGCAGCGACTGCGCCGGCGATGAACAGCAGGGAATCACCCGGCAGGAACGGCATGACCACCAGTCCGGTTTCGCAGAAGATCACCAGAAACAGGATGGCGTAGATCCATGGCCCGTAGTTGGTTACCAGCATGTCGAGATAGACATCGAGATGCAGGATGAGATCGAGCGGGTTGAAATCCATGGAGGCACACCTGTTTGGCGGCCCGACTCAGCAGGCCTGTGCGGTTGACTTCGTGTAAGCCTACAAGCGGATGTAGTTTTTCTTACAAGCCGGAAAGATCGCGATTATACGGTTTGAGAGGTGAAACGCGCGTTGGTTTTGTAGCGGGGGATGTCGACTGTGAATAAATGTCGGGGATGAACGGTTTGCAGGAAGGGCGTCAGGTCCCTCCCTGCAGACAGCTCCCTGCGATCAGAGCTCGTCGCTGATCGGCAGCACGTAGTTCTTGAATTCGGTGTCTTCCTTGAATCCGATGGATTCGTAGGTTTTCTGCGCCACTTCGTTGTCGGCACTGGTGGACACGCGCATGCGTACAGCCTGGGTTTCCTTGGCCATGCGCTTGGCGGTGCGGATCAGGTTGTCGGCAACCAGCTGCCGGCGAGCGTCTTCGGCTACGTAGATGTCGTTGAGAATCCACACGCGCTTGAGCGACAGCGAGGAAAAGCTCGGGTAGAGCTGGCAGAAGCCCATGAGTTTCTTGTCGTCGTCATCGGCCAAAGCCAGATAGATGACTGACTCCTTGCGCCGCAGGCGTTTTTCGAGAAATGCCCGTGACGAGTCCGGATAGGGCAGGGAACCGTAGAACTCGCGATACTTAACGAACAACGGTGTCAGCAAATCCAGGTGTTCGAGGGTCGCTTGGATAATCCGCATAGTAGGTCTCGTCCTTCAAGTGGCTGTCTTCACGTGCGCTGACGGCGTTGGGAAACCTCTGGCGGCCGTGCGTCGATCCTGCCTCAAACCAGCGCAGAAACGCAATGCGGAAACGGTTCAGGTTGGGGGCGGATCGAGTAGGAAATTACTCTTCATATCTGCACCACTTTCCGATTCCAGCGTGTGAACCTGTGCTTCGTCCTTCAGATTGACCCCGGACAAGCCTCTGCGACAGGCTTCACGCATCAGATACAGCAAGCGATGCGCCGCCATGCCGTAGCTCAGACCCTCAAGTCGCACATTGGAGATGCAGTTGCGGTAGGCGTCAGTGAGGCCGATCTTCGGATTGTAGGTGAAATATAACCCCAGACTGTCCGGCGAGCTGAGGCCCGGACGCTCTCCGATCAGCATCACCAGCATTTTTGCACCAAGCAACTGGCCGATTTCATCGCCGATGGCCACGCGGCCCTGCTCGACCAGAATCACGGGTGCACACGACCAGCCGTCAGCTGTCATTTGCTCTTCCAGACGAGTCAGGAATGGCTGCGTATGCCGATGCACCGCCAGCGCTGACAGCCCATCAGCCACGACAATCGCCAGATCGACCCCGCCCGGATGCGCCGCAGCGTGATCGCGCAACGTCTGCGCCGATTCATCACTCAACTTGCGCCCCAGATCCGGGCGTTGCAGGTAGCTGTTGCGATCCAGCGCCGCGCTGTGCAGCAACAGGCTGTCACGTCCACGCTCAGTCAGTTGCGCACTGAGCGCGGCGTGATCGAACGGCAAATGCACCGCATCCCGCGCCTGAGCATGTGCGTACTGGAAATCCAGTTGCGCACTGGTCGGCAGGCTGGTGCCGGTGCGCCCCAGAGCAATGCGCGCCGGGGTCAGGCGACGCAACTCAAGCCATGGATTTTGTGGATCGCCCGGCGTTTTATCCATATCACTCATCCCAGTTGCGCCAGCGCCTGGCGGAAGGCCGGCGGCAGGTTGTTGCCGAAGCGGACCTTACCGTCCGCCTGGGTAAAGATGCCCATGTTCGCCAGCCACGTCTCGAACTCAGGGGCCGGTTTCAGGCCCAGGGTCTGGCGCGCATAGAGCGCGTCGTGGAACGAGGTGGTCTGGTAATTGAGCATGATGTCGTCGGAGCCGGGGATGCCCATGATGAAGTTGATCCCGGCTACGCCGAGCAGGGTCAGCAGGGTGTCCATGTCGTCCTGATCGGCTTCGGCGTGGTTGGTGTAGCAGATGTCGCAGCCCATCGGCACGCCAAGCAACTTGCCGCAGAAGTGGTCTTCGAGGCCGGCGCGGATGATCTGTTTGCCGTTGTACAGGTACTCCGGGCCGATAAATCCTACGACGGTGTTCACCAGAAACGGCTTGAAATGGCGCGCCACGGCGTAGGCCCGGGTCTCGCAGGTCTGTTGATCGACGCCGTGGTGGGCGTTGGCCGACAGCGCGCTGCCCTGACCGGTCTCGAAATACATCAGATTCTGCCCGAGGGTGCCGCGATTCAAGCTCAGCCCGGCGTCGTAGCCTTCCTGAAGGACATTCAGATTGATGCCGAAACTGGCGTTGGCCGCTTCGGTGCCGGCAATCGACTGGAACACCAGATCCAGTGGCACACCCCGGTTGATCGCTTCTATAGAGGTGGTGACGTGGGTCAGCACGCAGGCCTGGGTCGGGATGTCGTAGCGCTGGATGATCGCGTCGAGCATTTCCAGCATCGCGCAGATCGAGGCGATGCTGTCGGTGGCCGGGTTGATCCCTATCATTGCGTCGCCGTTGCCGTAGAGCAGGCCGTCGAGAATGCTTGCGGCGATGCCGGCCGGTTCGTCGGTCGGGTGATTGGGTTGCAGCCTTGTGGACAAGCGTCCGCGCAGGCCGAGGGTGCCGCGAAACTTTGTGACGACACGGATCTTCTGCGCGACCAGCACCAGATCCTGCACACGCATGATTTTCGACACGGCGGCGACCATTTCCGGGGTCAATCCCGGAGCGAGGGCGCGCAAGCTGTCTTCATCGGCTGCATCGCTGAGCAACCAGTCGCGGAATCCGCCGACGGTCAGGTGGCTGACTACGCTGAAAGCTTGTTTGTCGTGACTGTCGATGATCAGCCGGGTGACTTCATCGGATTCGTAAGGAATCAGCGCTTCCTGCAGGAAATGGCTGAGCGGAATGTCGGCCAGCGCCATTTGCGCAGCGACTCGTTCGCCATCATTGAGCGCGGCGACGCCCGCCAGAAAGTCTCCGGAGCGTGCAGGACTGGCCTTGGCCATCACGTCCTTGAGGCTGTCGAAGCGGTAGGTCTGGGCGCCGACCGTGTGAGCGAAACTCGCCATACAGAATTCTCCGTGACGGCGCAGGGCAGACCTGCGCCGTGATTTCGGCTGTCAGTGCAGGGCTTCTTCAGCTTTCTGAATCGCCGCAAATTCTTCTTCCGGCGTGCCTGCTACCAAGTGATGTCGACTGTAGAAAGCAAAGTAAGCAATTAACACTCCATAGATCACTGCGGCGCCGATCACCACCCGTGGATCGACCAGGAAACCTGCGACTACAGCGATGCACGCCAGGACCAGCGCGACGCCGGAGGTGAAAATGCCGCCCGGCGTGCGGTATGGCCGGTCCATTTTGGGGCGACGGATACGCAAGGTGATATGCGCGGCCATCATCAGCACGTAGGAAATGGTCGCGCCGAATACCGCCACCAGAATCAGCAAATCTCCCTGACCCGTCAGCGACAGGCCGAACCCGATGATGCCTGGAATGATCAACGCCAGCACTGGCGCCTTGCTCTTGTTGGTCTGCGACAGTTTGCGCGGCAGGTAGCCGGCGCGGGACAGGGCGAAAATCTGCCGCGAGTAGGCGTAGATGATCGAGAAGAAACTGGCGATCAACCCGGCCAGACCGACCAGATTGACGAAGCTGCCCATCCACGTCGAACCGCCGTAGGCTTTAGTCAGCGCTTCCACCAGTGGATTGCCGGATGTCAGCAGCGAGTTGGCCCCCGCGCCGCCGGGGCCGACGATCAAAATCAGCAGGGCAAAGGCCAGCAGCACCAGCATGGCGCCGATCAAGCCGCGCGGCAGGTCGCGCTTGGGATTTTTGGTTTCTTCAGCGGCCAGTGGCACGCCTTCGACGGCGAGGAAAAACCAGATCGCATACGGAATCGCCGCCCACACACCGACGTAACCGAACGGCAGGAAACTGCTGGCGCCCACCGCAGTGGTCACGGGAATGTCGAGCAGGTTGGCCACATCGAAGTGCGGCACCATCGCCACCAGAAACACCCCGAGTGCCAGCGCGGCGACAGCAGTGATGACGAACATCAGCTTTAACGCTTCGCCAACCCCGAAAATGTGGATGGCGATAAAAATGATGTAGAACGCCAGGTAAATCACCCAGCCACCGATACCGAACAACGACTCGCAATAGGCGCCGATGAACACCGCGATAGCGGCGGGGGCGATGGCGTACTCGATGAGGATCGCGGTCCCGGTGAGGAAGCCGCCCCAAGGGCCGAATGCACTGCGGGCAAATCCGTAGCCGCCACCGGCGGTCGGGATCATCGATGAAAGTTCTGCCAGGGAAAAACACATGCACAGGTACATGGTGGCCATCAGCAGCGTAGCGAGGAACATGCCGCCCCAGCCACCTTGCGCCAGGCCGAAGTTCCAGCCGGCGTAGTCGCCGGAGATCACGTAGGCCACGCCCAGGCCCACCAGCAATATCCAGCCGGCAGCACCTTTTTTCAGTTCGCGTTGTTGGAAGTAGTCCGAGCCGACTTTTTCGAAATCGACGGAGGAGCCGGTCGCCGGAGCGCCAGCTGGGGATTCGCCAGGCATAAGGTTCACCATTCTTATTGTTTTTTATGGTCCCGGCTGACACTGCCGGGTTGACGCAGATCCCGCAGGACAAACTCGCTCCCAGAAAGAGAGCGAGTTGTCTGCCGGGTTTAGAAGAAGCCCAGCGGATTGATGTCGTAGCTCACCAGCAGGTTTTTGGTCTGCTGATAATGGTCGAGCATCATTTTGTGGGTTTCACGGCCGACGCCGGATTTCTTGTAGCCGCCGAATGCGGCGTGCGCCGGGTACAGGTGGTAGCAGTTGGTCCATACGCGGCCAGCCTTGATCGCGCGGCCCATGCGGTAGGCGCGGTTGATGTCGCGAGTCCACAGGCCGGCGCCGAGGCCGAACTCGGTGTCGTTGGCGATGGCCAGCGCTTCGGCTTCGTCCTTGAAGGTGGTAATGCTCACCACCGGGCCAAAGATTTCTTCCTGGAACACACGCATTTTGTTGGTGCCCTTGAGCAGGGTCGGCTGGATGTAATAGCCGGTCGCCAGACTGCCCTCGAGTTTTTCCACCTTGCCGCCGGTCAGCAGCTCGGCGCCTTCGCCCTTGGCGATTTCCAGATAGGACAGAATCTTGTCGAATTGCTGCTCGGACGCCTGCGCGCCGACCATGGTGTCGGTGTCCAGCGGGTCGCCGCGTTTGATTTGCAGGACTTTCTTCATCACGACGGCCATGAACTCGTCGTAGATCGACTCCTGAACCAGCGCACGCGATGGGCAGGTGCAGACTTCGCCCTGGTTGAAGAATGCCAGTACCAGACCTTCGGCGGCTTTTTCGATGAAGGTCGGCTCGGCTTGCATGATGTCTTCGAAGAAGATGTTCGGCGACTTGCCGCCCAGTTCCACTGTCGACGGAATGATGTTTTCCGCAGCACATTTCATGATGTGCGAGCCAACCGGGGTCGAGCCGGTGAAAGCGATTTTGGCGATACGTTTGCTGGTGGCCAGCGCCTCGCCAGCTTCTTTACCGTAGCCCTGCACGACGTTGAGCACGCCCGGCGGCAGCAGATCGCCGATCAGTTCCATCAGCACGGTGATGCCCAGCGGCGTTTGCTCGGCAGGTTTGAGTACCACGCAGTTACCCGCCGCCAGTGCCGGGGCAAGTTTCCACGCGGCCATCAGAATCGGGAAGTTCCACGGGATGATCTGGCCGACCACGCCCAGCGGTTCATGGATGTGATAAGCCACGGTGTTGCCGTCGATTTCGGCTGCGCTGCCCTCTTGTGCGCGCAGGCACCCGGCGAAGTAGCGGAAGTGGTCAGCGGCCAGCGGAATGTCGGCGTTGAGGGTTTCGCGGATGGCTTTGCCGTTGTCCCAGGTTTCGGTAATCGCCAGCAGTTCGAGGTTCTGTTCGATGCGGTCGGCGATTTTCAGCAGGATCAGCGAACGCGCCTGCACTGAGGTCGAACCCCAGGCATCAGCGGCAGCGTGAGCAGCGTCCAAGGCCTTGTCGATATCTTCGGCAGTGGAGCGCGGGAATTCGGCAATCGGTTGGCCGTTAACTGGCGAAGTATTGGTGAAGTACTGACCTTTGACCGGCGCGACGAACTCGCCGCCGATGTAGTTGCCGTATTTGCTCTTGAACGAGACTTTGGCGCCTTCAGTACCGGGATGAGCATAAAGCATGATTGTTCTCCTTGGCTTGTTGTACTTATAAGAGAGACGCGCATGAGCGCTTGTTATAAGCGTAGAGCAAAGGTCGGGCCAGTGCCTTGCGGCTCAGGTAAATCAAGGCGTTGCGCGATTTATGTCGGACGGGCGGATCGCGCCTGTGGCGGTTTCGGTACAGTCGGGGTGACAGTTTGTACCGCTTCTGGCACAGGCTGTGACTGGGCAGTCTTGCCAGCATTGCAAAGCGTCGGGTGCTGGAGGATGCTGATCAACCTGTGGCGAGGGAGCTTGCTCCCGCTGGGTTGCGACGCGACCCTGAACAAACATCTGCCATCAGGTCTTTGGCGAGCGCTTCGCACTCGAGCGGGAGCAAGCTCCCTCGCCACAAGCTCCGGGGAGAATAATAAGAAATGCACGACAACCATTTGAGTCGCCATGCCCAGCAGGTTCTCACCGCCACCCAGGGCAAACCACATTTGCACGGGCCGGGCGCTGATCCATCGATTGCCCGCTCGTGGCTGCGCTGTCTTGAGGACTACCACCTCGACCCGGCCCTGAGCATCGCGCCCACCGTGCTCGAACATGGGCGCGTGCTCGAGAGCCGCGAACGCCTGCAACAGGTGCTGCAGATTGCCGGCAGCGAGATGAGCAGCCTGCATCAACAACTCTCCGGCGCCGGTCATGCGGTGCTGCTGACCGACGCGCGCGGGGTGATCCTCAACTGCGTCACCGCCCCTGCCGAACGCAAGATTTTCGAACGCTCCGGCCTGTGGCTGGGTGCTGACTGGAGCGAAGCCTGCGAAGGCACCAACGGCATCGGCACCTGTCTGGTCGAGCGTCAGGCGCTGACCATCCACCAGGATGAACACTTTCGCGGACGCCACACCGGACTGACCTGTTCTGCCAGTCCGGTGTTCGACCCGCATGGCGAACTGCTAGCGGTGCTCGACGTGTCTTCGGCCCGGCATGACGTTTCGCGGCAGAGCCAGTTCCACACCATGGCGCTGGTCAATCTGTCGGCGAAGATGATCGAGAGCTGCTATTTCCTGCGTTGCTTCGATAACCAATGGTTGCTGCGTTTTCACTTACAGGCCGAATCGGTCGGGCTGTTCAGCGAAGGGCTGCTGGCGTTCGACGGGGAAGGGCGGATCAGTGCGGTAAATCAGAGCGCATTGAATTTACTCGGGCACATTCGCGGCGGCTTGCTGGGTAAACCGGTGGAGGCGTTTTTCGATTGTTCGCTGGATGATTTGCTTGGCCGCGCGAGTGCCAATGCCAGCGCCAGTTGGCCGTTGCGCACGCGTGATGGCCGGCATTTGTTTGCGGTATTGCGTGGTGAGAGCCGGCGGCCGTTGCCGGTTGTTCCCGCTCCCGTAGTTGTCGAAGCCCCGCGACTGTCAGGTATTTGCCTGGGCGATGCGGCACTGCAAGCGGACTTCCGCAAAGCCCTGCGCGTGTTCGAGCGCGACGTCCCGCTGCTGATCAACGGCGAAACCGGTTCCGGCAAAGAGGCATTCGCCAAAGCGGTGCATCATGCCAGTCAGCGTTGCGGTAAAGCCTTCGTCGCGCTCAATTGCGCGGCGATTCCCGAGAGCCTGATCGAGAGCGAACTGTTCGGCTATCGCGGCGGCAGTTTCACCGGCGCACGCAAGGATGGCATGCGCGGCAAGTTGCAGCAGGCTGATGGCGGCACGTTGTTCCTCGACGAGATCGGTGACATGCCGCTGGCCTTGCAGACCCGTTTGTTGCGGGTGCTGGAAGACCGGCAAGTGGTGCCGATTGGCGGCGAACCGGAAGCGGTCAATGTGCGGATCATCAGCGCGACTCACCGCAATCTGTTGGCGCGAGTCGAGGACGGCAGTTTCCGTGAGGATCTGTATTACCGGCTCAATGGGCTGGAAGTAGCGCTGCCGGCGTTGCGTGAGCGCAGTGATAAATCCGAGCTGCTGGATTTTCTGCTGGCCGAAGAGGCCGGCGGGGAAACGGTGGTGATCGACGAGGCGGCGCGTCAGGCGTTGCTGGCGTTCAACTGGCCGGGGAATGTGCGGCAGTTGCGTAATGTGCTGCGCACGCTGGCGGCGTTGTGTGACGAGGGGCGGGTCGGGATTGAGGATTTGCCGGCGATGATTCGGCAGGTGCGCCCGCAAGTGCTGGAAGTTGCTCCCTCTGAGCAGCCGCTGGAAGATGCCGAACGCGTGGCTTTGCTTGATGCGCTCGAGCAGACGCGCTGGCACATGACCCATACGGCGCAACGGTTGGGCGTGAGTCGCAATACGCTTTATAGAAAGCTGCGTAAGCATGGGATTGAGCGTTGTGCCAGCTAAGAGCCCCTCACCCTAACCCTCTCCCAAAGGGAGAGGGGACTGACCGAGTTGTTCTCTAAATCTGCGCCGACCTGAGATATCCAGCCGAACTCGGGATTAGAAGCGCCATAGATCGGCTCCCTCTCCCTCCGGGAGAGGGCTGGGGTGAGGGGCCGCCATATCAAGCCGGACACAAATTCAGACCACCACCCTCAATCACCTAAAGAGTGCCATTTCCCCCTCCCTGCGCTAACCTGCGGCGATGTTTTACGAGGTCGACTATGCACATTCATATTCTGGGTATCTGCGGGACTTTCATGGGCTCGATGGCGGTTCTGGCCAAAGAGCTGGGCCATCACGTGACCGGCTCCGATGCCAACGTTTATCCGCCGATGAGCACGCAGCTCGAAGCCCAAGGCATTCAGCTGACGCAGGGTTACGACCCGGCGCAGCTTGATCCCGCGCCGGATCTGGTAGTGATCGGCAACGCCATGTCCCGCGGCAACCCGGCGGTGGAGTATGTGCTGAACAAAGGCCTGCCGTACGTCTCCGGCCCGCAGTGGCTGGCCGATCATGTGCTGCAAGGTCGCTGGGTGCTGGCGGTTGCCGGTACGCATGGCAAAACCACCACCAGCAGCATGCTCGCCTGGGTGCTGGAACACGCCGGCATGAGCCCGGGTTTCCTGATCGGCGGCGTGCCGCAGAACTTCTCGGTGTCGGCGCGTCTGGGCGGTACGCCGTTCTTCGTGATCGAAGCTGACGAATACGACAGTGCGTTCTTCGACAAGCGTTCGAAGTTTGTTCACTACCGTCCGCGCACCGCGATCCTCAACAACCTTGAGTTCGATCACGCCGACATCTTCCCCGATCTGCCGGCCATCGAGCGTCAGTTCCACCATTTGGTACGGACGATTCCGAGCGAAGGTCTGGTGATTCATCCGACCACCGAGCCTGCGTTGCAGCGCGTGATCGAAATGGGTTGCTGGACCCCGGTGCAGACCACCGGTGTCGGCGGTCAGTGGCAAGTCAAGTTGCACAAAGACGACGGCTCGGCATTCGAAGTGATGTTTGAAGGCGTGTCCCAAGGCACGGTCGAGTGGGAATTGACCGGTCTGCACAACGTCGCCAACGCCTTGGCCGCGCTGGCCGCTGCACGTCATGTCGGTGTGGTGCCTTCAATGGGCATCGCCGGGTTGAGCGTGTTCAAGAACGTCAAACGTCGGATGGAGAAAGTTGCCGAAGTGCGCGGCATCACCATCTATGACGACTTCGCTCACCACCCCACCGCGATTGCCACCACCCTTGATGGCTTGCGCAAACGCATCGGCGATGCGCCGTTGATTGCGATCATCGAGCCGCGTTCCAACTCGATGAAGCTCGGCGCGCACCGCGACGGTCTGCCGGACAGCGTGGTCGATGCCGATCAGGTGATCTGGTACGCCCCGGCCAACCTCGGTTGGGATCTGGCGGGCACCGCCGCTTTGTGCACCGTGCCATCGATTGTCAGCGATTCGCTGGAAGGCATCATCGAGCGCGTGAAGAGCCAGGCCCAGCCCGGCACCCACGTGGTGATCATGAGCAACGGCGGCTTCGGCGGCCTGCACGGCAAACTCGCCGAGGCGCTGAAATGAGCAACGGCCCGGAACGCATTACGCTGGCGATGACCGGCGCGTCCGGCGCGCAGTACGGTTTGCGCCTGCTCGATTGTCTGGTGCGTGAAGATCGGGAGGTGCATTTCCTCATTTCCAAGGCTGCGCAGTTGGTGATGGCTACCGAGACCGACGTTTCGCTGCCACCCAAGCCGCAGATGATGCAGGCGTTCCTCAGCGAATACACCGGCGCGGCTGCCGGGCAGATTCGTGTGTATGGCAAAGAGGACTGGATGTCGCCGGTGGCTTCTGGCTCCGGTGCGCCGGCGGCGATGGTGGTGGTGCCGTGTTCGACCGGCACGCTGTCGGCGATTGCCACTGGTGCCTGCAACAATCTGATCGAGCGCGCAGCGGATGTGACGCTCAAAGAGCGCCGCCAGTTGATTCTGGTGCCGCGTGAAGCGCCGTATTCGAGCATTCATCTGGAGCACATGCTCAAGCTCTCGAATATGGGCGTGACCATCCTGCCGGCCTCACCGGGCTTCTATCACCAGCCGCAGACCATCGATGACCTGATCGATTTCGTCGTGGCGCGGATTCTCAATCTGCTGGGCATCCCTCAGGACATGCTGCCGCGCTGGGGCGAGCATCACCTGAACAGCAATGAATAAATGGTTGGTTTTAGTGTTGGCGCTGCAACTGACGGGATGCGCCACGGCGCGCACGCTGGACGCAGCCAAACCGGGTGCGCCGGTGGTGTACGCCGGGACTCGCCTGGATTTGTATGCGATGAATGGCGGGTGTTGTGCGATGGATCGCTTCGGGGCTGAGGCGCCGAGTTATCCGGGGGTGGATCTGCCGGCGAGTGCTTTGCTGGATACGCTGCTCCTGCCGTTGTCGCTGCTCACCGTTTTAGGCGTGGGGTTTCAGGCGACTGGCGGATTGTAGGGGAGTGCTTTGCACTCCATCGCCAGCAGGCTGGCTCCCACAGTGATCCTCAGTGACCCCAAAATGGGTGGGCAACACAAAACCCTGTGGGAGCCAGCCTGCTGGCGATAGCGGTCGAAGATTACTTGCCGAGTTTCCTCAGTTCATCCGATTCAACCACGCGCACCCCATCCTGCTCTTCCAGCGCCAGCCGCCACATCGCCCGCGCCAGCTGACACGCTTCAATCCCGCGATATTTGCCCGGAATCAATTTCGAAAACGGCGCAGCCAGCTGCTCGCCCAGACGCGGCTCGGTACGTTCACCAAGCAACAACGAAGGCCGGCAAATGGTCAGTTGCGGCCAATCCTGCGCGCGCAATGCGTATTCCATCTCGCCTTTGACCCGGTTATAGAAGATCGAGGATCGGCGATCCGCCCCCAGGGCACTGATCACGATCAAATGCCGCGCACCCATTTCCCGTGCGCGCTTGGCGAATGCCACGACCATGTCCAGGTCCACTGCACGGAACGCTTCTTCCGAGCCGGCCTGTTTGATCGTGGTGCCGAGGCAGCAATACGCGATGTCGACGCGACCGGCCAGTTGCGGCAGAAACACCTGCGGATCACCGACCGGGTTTTCCAGATGTGGATGCTCGGCCAGTGGCCGGCGTGAAGGGGCGAGAACACGCGTGATCGTTGGCTCGTTGAGCAAGCGGTCGAGTAGATGTTCACCGGTCAAACCGGTGGCTCCGGCAAGCAATACATGCTGAGGCGTCAAGTACATAGTGTTTCTCCCTTGATACTGTTCAGCTTAGTTGCTCTTTGGCACTCCGTCGTTCAACGAAGCACTCTGCAATGCTTTTCGCGCCTGCTGTTTGCGCAGCAGTTGCCAGTGCGAAAGCACGGTTTTCGGCGCCCAGATCTGCGGCTCCGAGGCTTCGAAGCTGTCCGCCAGTTCGCGCTCGGCGACGGTGGCTTTGGCCAGTTTGAAGGCTTGCTCCAGATCGTCGGTCTGGTTCAGCGCCTGCGCGAACAACGCGTCACCGAAGTAGGTGAAGTTAGCTTCTTCCGAGCAACCGAACGACACTCGGTCGGCACGCGAGGCGGTCATGATCAGCGTGCGTTCGTCTTTGAGCGCCGGGATGAAACCGCCGGAGTAGCACGAGGAAATCACGATCACTTTGTCGCGGTTTTTCAGTGGCGCGAGCACGGCGGCGAGTTCGTCGGCGGGCAGATCGGCCAGTTCCATGCGCGGCTGATCGAGTACCAGTTCGTGCTCGGCGGTGCCGTGGCTGGTCAGGTAGATGAACAGCAAATCTTCCGGGCCGCTGCGCTCGGCCAGCGTCTGCGCGGCACGGCGCAGGTTTTCGCGGGTGGCCATCGGCCGGTCGCCGAGGTGGTCGCGATGGTTGACCAGACGAATCTGACCGTAGGCGCCGAAGCGCGTGGCGAGCATGTTCGAGACGAAGTCGGATTCGCGCAGAAAGACGCTTTGCTTGCCATCGCCTCCGAGGGTCAGGGTGTACAACTCGACAGCCGGAGTCGAGGCCGGCACAGCGGCCAGCGCGTCGTCGAGCAAGCGGCCCTGTGCGAGCAATCCAAGTTCGAGTGAGTCGGGCAGCAACTTGCCATCGGCATCGCGCACGCGCTGACCATTGACCCAGGTGCCGCTTAACACGCTGCCGTCGGTCAGCACCAAAGTGCCGCGTCCCGAATAGCTGTCGTTGTCGAACTGGCCGATATAGAAGCTGCCGTCGGCCAGGTTCAAGCGGCCCTGACCGCTGAAGCGCCAGTCACTGAATGAACCGACATAGTGACTGCCGTCGGCGCCGATCAGCTCGCCCTTGCCGGTCAGTGCGCCTTCCTTGAACTGACCGAGCCAGACATCGCCGTCAGCGTTTTCGTAGCGGCCCTTGCCGTGCAGCTGATTGTTCTTGAAGCCGCCGACGTAGATGTCGCCGTCGGCACTGTTGAACGTGCCGTTGCCTTCCAGCTGACCGTTGACGAAATGTCCGCTGAAGGTATTACCGCTGGCATCCCCGCGCTGGCCTTCGCCGTTGGGTTTGCCGTGGGCGAACTGGCCTTGATAAGAACTGCCGTCATCCAGTTCGAGGCGACCGAGCCCGGAATATTGATCTGCCTTGAACTCACCCCGGTAAGTCATGGCGTTTTCTTTGAGGGTGCCTTCGCCATCGCGACGGCCGAGCTTGAAGCCGCCGGTGTAACTGCTGGAACTGGTGGTCAGGCTGCCTTGACCGTTGAACAGCCCCTGCTGGAACTGCCCGCGATAAACCTCGCCGTTGCTGCCATGCCATTCACCCTGGCCGTGCCACTGGCCCTTATCGAATTGCCCGGCGTACCAACTGCCGTTCGGGTAGTCGATGCGGCCCTGACCGTGCAGCAAGCCGTCGACCAGTTCACCGCGATAACGCCCGCCGTCGGGCAGGCGCGCGTCCGGGGGCAACAGCGATTCGCCGTCGCCGCAAGCGGTGAGCATCAGGGTCAAGGCAAGCGGAACAAGAGCGGCAAGTGAGCGCATAGCGGGATCCGGGCAAGTAAGCGACGGAGTATGCCGCAGCTATGTGACCTTATACAGCCGGGAACGAGGAGGGGATGCGAAACAGCGTGCGCCGGTTCGCATCCGGAGGCTTAAACGAAGCAGAGCGACAGCGGTTCGGCGATGTATGCCGGTTTGTCCGAGCCTTCTATCTCCAGCGTGGCGGTGGCTTTGAGCAGCCATTGGCCGGGTTTTTTCTCGGTCACTTCAACCATGTCGACCTTGAGCCGCACTTTGGAATTGACCTTGACTGGCTGGATGAAGCGCACGCTGTCCAGACCGTAGTTGACTACCATTTTCACGCCTTCAGGCAGGATCAGGATGTCTTCCATCAGTTTGGGCATCAGCGACAACGACAGGAAACCGTGAGCGATGGTGCTGCCAAATGGCGTTTGCGCGGCTTTGACCGGGTCGACGTGGATGAACTGATAATCCCCGGTGGCTTCGGCGAACAGGTTGATGCGCTCCTGATCGATGGTGAGCCATTCGGAACGTCCGAGTTCCTTGCCGACATAATCTTTGAGCTCTGCAACTGGAACATAGGGCATTGAGACTCTCCTTGGGTTCATCGTTTTATAGTTTTTCTGGTGGGGGATTTGACCGCCCTGCGAACCACTGTAGATCATCATGGCGATTTGCTCCGGTCAACCGACCATGCTTTTGGCGAATGCCGATCCATAGCGCAGGCGTGCTTATAATGCCGGGCGTTTTTTGTAGGAGATGTCGGATGTTGCTACGTGGCCTGACCATGCTGGTGCTGTTCCAATTGCTCGGCACGGCGCTCAATCATTTGCTGTTGCCGGTGCTGCCGGGGCCGATCATCGGCCTGTTGCTGCTACTGGGGTTCCTGATCATCCGCGGTGAAGTCGGCGAGCCGGTGAGCCTGGCGGCCAGCAGTCTGCTGCGTTATCTGCCATTGCTGCTGGTGCCGCCAGCGGTTGGCGTGATGGTTTACGCCACGGCGATTGCTGCGGATTTCTGGGCGATTGTCGGCGCGCTGGTGTTGTCGCTGCTGCTGTCGATGGCTTTCGCCGGGGTGCTGATGCAGCGCCTGGTCAAACGTCACGCGCCGCCGGTGGAGGAATCCTGATGCTGTTCGACTGGCACGGCGCCTGGACGTCGGTGATTCACCATCCGCTGTTCGGCATCGGCATCACCCTCGGTGCCTATCAGATGGTGCTGGCGGCATTCGAGAAAACCCGCTGGATCTTTCTGCAACCGGTGCTGGTCTCGATGTTGGTGCTGATCGGCGTGCTGACGGCGTGCGGCATCACCTATGCCGAGTACCGCAAGAGCACCGAGATCCTGAGTATTCTGCTCGGTCCGGCGACGGTGGCGCTGGCGGTGCCGCTTTATCTGAATCTGCGACGCATCCGTCAATTGTTCTGGCCGATTTTTACTACGCTGGTGATAGGCGGGGTGGTTGCCACGGGTTTGGGCGTGGCGCTCGGTTGGTGGTTCGGTGCTGATCACATGATCTTGATGACCATGGCGCCGAAATCGGTGACTTCACCGATTGCCATGCTGGTGGCCGAGCAGATTGGCGGCGTGGCGGCGCTGGCGGCAGTGTTTGTGTTGATCACCGGGGTGATCGGCGCGATCTTCGGCCCGGCGCTGTTGAACCGTCTCGGCGTGCACAGCCCGGAAGCACGCGGCATGGCGCTGGGCATGACCGCGCATGCGGTCGGCACGGCGGTGGCGATGCAGGAGAGTGATGAGTGCGGCGCCTTCGCGGCGCTGGCGATGAGTCTGATGGGCGTGGCCACGGCGGTATTCCTGCCGTTGGCGGTGTCGATGGTGGTGTAAGGAAATGTCTATGAGCCTGGCGCTTTTTCCGCTGAACACAGTGCTGTTTCCCGGCTGCAATCTGGATTTGCAGATCTTCGAAGCGCGCTACCTCGACATGATCGGCCGCTGCATGAAGCAGGGCGGCGGATTTGGCGTGGTGTGCATCCTCGAAGGTCACGAGGTCGGCGCTGCGCCGGAAGGTTTCGCGATGGTCGGCTGCGAAGCGCGGATCACCGATTTCCAGCAGCAGGACAACGGCCTGCTCGGCATTCGCGTGCAGGGCGGCCGGCGCTTCACGGTGTTGCGCACTGAAGTGCAGCGCGATCAATTGATCGTCGCCGACGTCGAGTGGCTGGACGATGAGCCCGAACAGCCGTTGCAGGATGAAGACGCCGATCTGGTGGCACTGCTCAAGGCCTTGGCCGAACACCCGATGGTCGAAGCGCTGAACATGGGCATCGAAGCGCTCGGCCAGCAATCGCTGGCCAATCAATTGGCCTATCTGCTGCCGTTCGCCGAAGAAGACAAGATCGACCTGTTGCAACTCGATGATCCGCAGCAACGCCTGGATGCGATCCAGGCGTTGCTCGATGAGCTGCAGGGCGAACTCTTCGCTTAGCGACTGGTTATTCGGGCCAGACGATATCGTTGGCGAACCAGTCCTTGCCCGCTGGCAGGTGCAATATCGGCTTGCCTGCCTTGGCGACAGCATCGATCAGGTCGTCATATTCGTGCTGGTTGGAAATTCCACTGTGGGTACGCGCCTCGATATCATTGCCGATGTAGCTGCTCTGGCCTTCTGCGGCAACGTCGTCGACCTTGGCTGCGCGCGTGAAGGTCGAGTCCATTAGCCACAGCCGCTCTGATGAAATGCCCGCTTTCGACGCCGAAATCAGCGCCTCCAGTTCGTCCTCGGGAAACCACGCACTCTTTTCCAGCGCCGACAGATTGAGCAGATGGTTTTCCTCGTTGAGGACCACCTCCATTCTTCGTGTATCGATGATGTAAGAGAACACGAACTGCTGATCGTGGCGGATGGTTTCGTAATTGCGCTCCGAGTCCAGATCCACGTCTGATGCGTCCGACCATTCATTATCCGAACGGCCAGAGTCAGTATCGGAATCGCCCGGTTTTCTGCCGGGAAACTTGTTCCTCTGACTGTTGTAGCGCAGGTATTCCGGGTTGGGCGCTTCGGAGCCTCTGCCGCTGTACCTCTTGACCAGCTTGTGGCTGACCGTTGCGCTGATCGGCTTCTCGGTGGTCGCGCCGCGCGGGTGTTTCAGGCGCGGCAACATTCGGGCGTCGTTATACAACTCGAAGGGCGTGCGCTCGTCGGCCCGGAACAAACCGGGGATGTCGGTGCGGTACAGGCAGTCGCTGGCGTTGCGCAAATAACCCAGTCTGGCCAGAAACCCGTCAAGATATTCGCGACTGACACTTTTGTCGAAATCCACCAGGTCGCTGTGCATTGTGCCGTTCCTTACGGGCAGGAGCAGCGGCTGTATTTCCTCGTGGAGTCGATCAAAGCGGGTCGGATCGTTCGCGTCCAGGGATCGCAGTCGATGCTGCTCGGCCCACTCCGGCATCACTTTCGGATTGGCCATCAAGTCGTTGTGCAGTTGCACGTGCTGCCCCGGCGAAAGATTGTAGGAGCGCAGCAGCTCGACGCGTTGGCCATGCGTCATGAGTGGATACATTGCAAGCAGTGAGTCGCCGAGCAGTTGCCTGGTCGCTTCGTGCGCGGAGAGTGACGCTATATGCAACTGCTTGGCCGGTACCTGTATTGCGCCTTCATCGCCCGCAGTGCCTGGGCGTTTTAACGAGTTAGCCGACTCGATCTGACGAACCGGGCTCCAGGTGGCTTCGCTCTGGTTTCTGAACAGTGCGGGGCCAGGTGGCAGTTTTTTGTACAGGTCGGTGGCCCGATAGGCGCCAAGCCCCGCATCGAACTCGACGTGCACGGTACCGGAATCTTTGACGTCGACGAATCTGCGCCCAACGACAAAACGAAAGCCGTCAGCGTCGGCGGTTTGCATATTGCGCAGCAGCGCGGCATTCAGCAGGTAGCTGCTCAGTCCGTTGTGCGGTTCAGGCACGACGCCAGGCAGGTCGGAAATTTCGACTCTCGGTACGTCGGCGCCAGCATGGGTACGAACACTGTTCGTCGCATCCACGTTGACTGCGGGCCGACTCGTGCCAGCCAATGGCGTCTGGTGCAGCACAGGCAGATCGGCGTCTGGCCGGAACCGGTTGGATCCCGTATCAAGCGTCGGCGAATTGACTTTCGGGATGTTGGGCGACGCAGGTGGTTTGGGGCGCATGGTGTCATTCCTTGACGATTGCAGAAGTGAGTGAAAAACCAATCAAGCGAGTGCCGGCTCTTTGGCTGGGGACAATTGCTGAATGCTCAGGTGCTCGACGCTTATCAGGCGTGCCGGATCGCTGTCGATCTGCCAGCGGCCGATGTCGGCGTTGTAAAGGATTTTGCCTGGGGCCAAGTCCGCCAGTTGAATGTTCTGAACGTGGATTGCGCCACTCTCGAGTTCATCCCGGTTCTTGTGTTCCTCGATCAACGCGACGATCGCCTGGGGCGATGCGCATGCCGATGCGTTGACTGCATACAGAGCGATGACTTCGAACAACGCATTGATCCGGTAACGATGTCCACCGGAAACGATGACATCGACACTTTCGAGTGGCAGCGAAGGATCGCTGCTGTCGGGCAAGTGGATGTGAATGCTGCCGATCTTCAACAGGTTGTTGCTGATGGCTAATTTGCTGCGATCGATCGGCTCCTGAAGGTGTTGCGTGTAGATGTCCCAGCTCGAAGAGCCGGACGTGCCAGCATCGGCCGTCGCTGTCGAGAGGCTGATGGACATGTTGCTCGCCGGATGGATTTCGTAGCGTCCCGAGCGGCCTTCCAATGCGTAGGAGGCACTGTGCGGGGCCAATTTGAAGTCGATGCGCTGCGCTGTTTGTTTCAGCGTACGTTTTTCCACCGCAGGTCTGACGAAGGTGTATTTCCCGGCGCGCTCACGCAGCGAGCCGCGACTTTGAATCACGGTGTAGCCAGGTTTTTGCGCGTCGTCGCGATAGTTGTTCTGCGGGACATCGAGGTAGTAAGACACGCCATCGCGCATCACCAGGATGAAGTGATGACTGATCTGCCACGGGGACGCGAGAATCCCGGCGCCCATGTCGGTTTTCTTGCCAGGATGTTCGCGCACCCCGCCGTACAGCGAAAGCAGTCCGCCTTTCTTGAAGGTGAGCGTGAAATGCACGCCTTGATGACTCAGCGTCGTGAAAGCGCCATGGCGCGCTGAGTGCACGATATAGACGGCCCTGACCTCGTCGATCTCGCTACTGTCGAAGTCGACATACAGTGTGCTGCGGGCAATCTGCTCGCTCGCTCGCAACGTCGGGTGATGGCTGTCGCGGGACACGTAATAGAAAGACTGCGCACTTGCCGAGACTGTCTGCACCCGGTCGTGCAACACGAACGGGGACGGTGTGCCGACACCTGCCTTGATCACCACGGCGTTCAGTACTTGTTCGCTCAGGTCGACTGTTTGTGCGGGCCAGTCCGGTTGCAGGTGATAACCGTCCTGCGTGACGAACAGCCATTTATCGTTGCGCAGCGAGCGTTTGCCGTTGATCGTCTGGTACACCGCTTCGATGGTCAGCGTGCGCCCGGATGACTGCGGGTCATCGTCGCGTAGAGTTTCGATTACCAGCGCATCATCGCGAATGCACCAGCGCTGGATGGCCTCGAGCGGCACGCCGAGGTACACGGTGCTTTGCTCCTGATCATCATCGGTGATCGACACTTCAAGGCTCAGCGGGTCGATGTGATAGGTGTCGACACCGCTGCCGCCGTCAACGATGACGTGGCTGCCACGGATCGACACCTGATCGTCGCCAGCGCCGGCACTGATGCGGTCCTGGCCATTGGCGGTAATCATGTCTGCCCGGTCCGAACCGGTCACCCGATTGGCCGCGCCCGCCAGGGTTTCGACTCTCTCGATGCCGTCGAAGGTTGAGTGCGGTTGCGGTTCGGCGTTCGCATCGGCAGTGCGCAAGCCGAGCTTGCCGGTGTTCAAGTCAATGTCATAACCGGTGTAGGGCGCGGTGCCGGGAATGTGATCCTGGCGGACATGCTTGCCTTGCAGCCACAACAGATCAGTACCGTCACCACCACTCAGGTGGCTGACTTGATCCGGCGCTGACGTCAGTGCTGCGGCTGCCGATTGAAAGAGAAAAGAGTCATCCTTGTCGCCGCCGCTCAGGCGTTTTTCACCGGCGCCGTAATTGAAATGATTCGGCTTGTCGCGCACGCCGCTGACTTGATCATTGCCGCCCCCCAGATTCCACAGCACGCCTTTGGCCGGATCAGCTTGTACGGTAATGATGTTGGAGCTGCCAGATGGCAGGCCGTTGCGGGCATCGTAAATATCGTCGGTCTCGTGGATGACCGGCGAGTTGACCGTCTTGTAGGCCGACTCGCCCTTGGTTTCGTCCCACTGGTGCTTGTAGACGCGTGTCGGTTGCAGGCGCACTTCGAAATGCCCGTTGACCACAGCGTCAACACTGTCTTTGAGTTCGTTTTTCAGCCAGCCGAGGCTTTTGCTTTTGAGCGCTTTGTCGTAGTCGCTATACGTCTTGGCGACGGTGAAACGATCCATCACAGCCGCATCCTGATCCACACCCCAAAATGCGAACCAGCCGGCGCGCCAGCGTTCGTTGATGGTCAGTTCGATGTAGTCGTCCATGTCATCGACCACCCGCGCGGCGCCATAGATGCGTGCGCCGACAATCAGGATCGCCGCAGCCGCCAGGCCCACCGGGCCAGCGGCCTGGAAGCCCATCAGCGCCGCGGCGCCGAGCATCAGCGAAAGCCCGGCGCTGAACACGCTCAAGCCGCCGGTGACATACAGATCCTGGGCCGCTTTGCCCTCGGCCTTGGCCGCGTCGCTGAAGGATTTGATCGCGGTATATATGTCGAACGGCAGCGTCAGCACACTGGCGATCAGCCCTGCGCCGCGCGCCAGCCATTTGCCCATGCTGGTCTTGCCGAATTGCTCGAAGCTCTGCGCGCCCTGGCGCAGCATCTGCTCGCCAGTTTTGGTCAGCGCATATTCCACGCCCAGCGAGCCGATTTCCGCCACGCCGCCGCCGATATTTATCAGTGCTTCGGCTGTATCGCCTTTCTTCAGCGCGTCAATCGTGCCGATGTAGGCACTGTACAAGCCGTAGGCCTGCAACCCCGCGCCCATGCTGGTCATGCCGCGGCTCTTGACCTTGTCCACCCAGCTCGGCAAGTGGTCGGGCAGCGGGCTTCTGTGGATATCCAGGCGTTGGGTCGCGGTCAGCAGCTTGGCGATTTTCTGCATGGGCTCGACAGACGCGCCAGCGGGTATTTCGCGCAGCAGCGGCGGCGCATCGGCAGAGCGCAGCGTGACGATTTCATAGAGTAGTTCCGGGACCCGTTGGCGATCCTGTGCATCGACGGATTTGATTCGTTGCTCGACCTGCGCCGAGTCGAGTTCCAGACCGTCAGTAAATGCCAGGTCGGGCTCGGAGAAGTATGTGCTGGCCGCTGTAATGGCCTCTCCGTTGATGCGTGCTCCAAGTGCCTGAAGTTCCTGGCGGCTCACGGTCAGTTCGCCAAATCGCAGAGGCCCGAACAATTTGTCCAGATCTCGCAGGTCGGGTGACTTACCCGCAGCGTTGCCAACTGCGGCAGTCGGTGAAACAGTTTCACTGTTAATGTCGGAAATAGTTATTGGTGCTGTAGGAATAGTTTCAGTGCTTACAGTAAAAAAGGGCTTGGCCAAGATAAATGCTCGGTGGTGATATATCGATTTAATCTGCCATGAAGAGCTGCAAGTTTCCGTGGTTAATGTTTTGCTGATTGTATTGTTGTTTTTTGTATTGTGTTCGAAGTGGTCTGTCGGTGGTTTTTCATCTAGCGTAAGTCCAGCTCGCAGGAAGCGGGTTTGATCATCAAGGAGAACACAATGACGATTTACGAAGATGAATGGGCATTTTGGGATGATATTGCCGGCAAGTATATTTTCAAGCATGCCGGTGTTGATCTGAACACCGACATTGTTATCAAGGCCGCAGGGTTTTACGCTGATACGATGGTGCTTGAACGGCGCAAGCGCAAGCGGGTCAGGAATATGCCGGATCTGCCGCCTTCGACCACTGGCAAGTAAAGCTGCGTCTTAACTTTGATCTGGTTGTTTGATAAACAAGAGAGTTCTTATATGTCTGATGATAAAAACATTACGTTCACAGGGCATTTGTTTGTGGGTGGACTTCCGTTGGTACTCAATTACCAGGTTATGGAGCAGCGTTTAAAGCACTCGCGGATCACCACAGGGCAACGACTAAGTGCCGAGATTTCGCTGAATGATGAAATCAGCTCGCGAATTGTGACACTGGCGGATCACGACGATGTTGAACCGCTATTGATTGAGTTTTCTCCGGAGAGTCAGGAGCGTTACACACTCAAGGTCAAAACCGCCGGTCGCTACTTCAATTGGACTCTGCGGCTTGATCAAAACACCCGACATCTTCTGGTGGAAAAAAACTCCAGCAGTTACTTCGAACTGCAAACCTATGCCGGAAAACTCAAAACGCTGGACGACTTGCCGTCCAATCCGGCTTCAGTGGGATTGGTCAGTGTCGAGAAGAAAATCCGCTTGTTTCAACATGAAACCAGGGAAGGCCTGAAGTATTTTCTCGACAGGAATCCGAACGACACCAAGCACAATGCCTACAATCCCGAGCCTGTGTCGTTCATCTTGAAAACCATCCCGCCAGCGCTGACTTCCGCGGCCTAGTAGGCGTAGCGCAGCAATGTATGTGGCAAATGCCGCAATACAAAGAAGCCGAACAAAGCGACCATCGCCGGCAGCACCAGCCACCAGACTCTCTGCGGCATGGCGCCGAGCGGCGTCTGTCGCTGGCTGAGCCACAGGCCGGCGGCGCACACGCAAGCGGCGAGCATCGTGCCGGCCAGTACATCGGTCGGCCAGTGCGCGCCCAGGTACACCCGCGACAGGGCGATCGCCAGCGCCGGCATGCAGGCGATCAGCAGCCAGGTCAGGCGCATGCGCGGCGGTTGTCCGCGCCCGGCCAGTACGGCGAGGGTCAGAAACAGCGCGAACGCGCCGGACGCGTGACCGCTGGGCATGCTGTAGCTGGTCAGCGGATCGGTCAGCACTTCCGGGCGTACACGGGCGAAAAACACCTTGGTACCCGTGTTGGCCAGCGCGGTGACCAGCAAGGTACCGCCGACGAAAATCGCCTGGCGCCACTGGCGGCACACCAGCAGCAGCACAGTGAACAAGGCGCTGAACAGCAGCATGTTGCGGAATTCACCGATCAGGGTGAGGGTGACGGCCACTTCGTCCAGCCATGAGCTGCGGTGTTCCTGCACCAGAGTCATGACGCCCTGATCGAGCGCATTCAGATACGGATAGCCGATGAACAGGCCGATCAGGATCAACAGGCTCATGCTGCTGATCCACACCGTCGCGCGGCGATGGCGACGCAGGCTGCTATTGACGCTCAAGCCAACCATTGCCGCAATGCTGCCGGCGACAATCCCGGCCTCCAGCCAGAAACCTTCCGGCAGCGGCAGACGGAACGCCGCCCCGGTGGCCCAGCCCGGCAGCAGGTACGCCAGACTCCAGCCAGCGGCAGCCAACAGGCTGACGGCGGCGAAACGCGGGAACGGCATGTCGCACATGCCGGCGACCATTGGCAGCATCGGTCGCAGCGGCCCGATGAAGCGTCCGACCAGCAGACTGGCGATACCGTAGCGCTGGAAATACGACTCGGCGCCGGCCATCCATTCCGGATGATGGCGCAGCCCCGGCAAACGCCGGATGTTCTGGTGGAAGTGTCTTCCAACGAAGTACGAGATCAGATCGCCGAGGATCCCGCCGAGAAACCCCAGTACCAGGGTTTCACTCAACGACAACGCGCCACTGCCCGCGAGAACCGCGACGGCGAACAGCAACACTGTGCCGGGCACGATCAACCCGGCAATCGCCAGGCATTCAACCAAAGCCACAACAAACACCGCGGCGGCCAGCCATTGCGGGTTAGCGGCTAACCAGCCGGTTACGCTATCGAGCCATGGGCCCATACAAACCACTCCATTCCATTAATGTCCCCGGCAGGGGCTTTCATTCACAGCAAAAAATAATCGCGACCTTCGACCTGACCCCGGCGCAGCGGGTTCCGCGTGCACCATTGCGCATAGGCAGCGTCGACGAAGCGGTACATCAGGTGTTCATCACGGCCAAGGGGAATCCCCAGGCGCGTGGTTTGAATAATCTGTACGGGCCTCGGCCCCGCGTCTTCCACCAGCAGCAACTCATGATCGAAACGCTTGGCATCCCACATCGGCACTTTCAGACCGAGCGCCTTGCACAGCAGCGTCTGGCCGGCGCAGAGTTTTTGCGGCGGACGTGGCCGGCCTTGGGCATCGGGGTTGTTCAGCAGCATCTGCGCCAGACTCGCCGGGCCGCTGATGTCATCGACCCACGGATACGCGGACTTGATCAGCACGGCATTGCCTGGCCCTTGCGCGCTGAAGTTCAGCGAATCGCCGCCACGGGCGTAATACATATAGATGTGCCCGCCGTCCAGAAACAAAGCCTTACGCTTTTCTGTGTAGCCGAGAGACGCGTGGCTGCCTTTTTCCGCGCAGTAATAGGCTTCGGTTTCGATGATCCGCGCACTCAGCCACAGATCACCGATGCGATGGCGGATAACTTTGCCGAGCAGATCGCGCGCGAGCGTCTGGGCGTCACGGTCGAAAAATTCGTCCGCAAGCCCCACGGGCAGGCGCGCAGCGTCGGCGCGAACGGTCAGTCTGGACATGGCAAAGCGTATTTTCCGGTCAGAGGAGGGCGCGATGATATCAATTGCCAGCTTAATTACGCCTGAACGTCGGCAAATCGCTGTCCATTTCGACCATCCGCCCGTCACCGCTGTTAGTCAGGGGACGCGACAGCTATAATCTGCCGCTTTCCTCTTTGCCAAGACCCCAGCAGACCATGACTGAGTCCGTTCTTGACTACATGACCCGATTGGGTCGCGCCGCCCGTGAAGCCTCCCGGGTCATCGGCCGTGCCAGCACCGCGCAGAAAAACCGCGCCTTGCAGGCTGCTGCCAATGCGCTGGACGCGGCTCGTGTGGAGCTGGCGGCAGCCAATGAACTGGATCTGGCCGCCGGTCGCGCAAATGGTCTGGAGCCAGCAATGCTGGAGCGTCTGGAGCTGACCCCGGCGCGCATCGACGGCATGATCGTCGGTTTGCGTCAGGTTGCAGCGCTGCCGGATCCGGTCGGCGCAATCCGCGACATGAGCTTCCGTCCGTCGGGGATTCAGGTCGGCAAGATGCGCGTGCCGCTGGGCGTAATCGGGATTATTTACGAGTCCCGGCCGAACGTGACCATCGACGCCGCCAGCCTGTGCTTGAAGTCGGGCAATGCGACCATCCTGCGCGGCGGTTCCGAGGCGATTCATTCCAATCGCGCCATTGCTGCGTGCATCCAGCGCGGTCTGGCCGAGGCCGAACTGCCTGCCGCCGTAGTGCAAGTGGTGGAAACCACCGACCGCGCTGCGGTCGGCGCGATGATCACCATGCCGGAATACGTCGACGTGATCGTGCCGCGCGGTGGCCGTGGTCTGATCGAACGCATCAGCCGTGATGCCCGCGTGCCGGTGATCAAACACCTCGATGGCATCTGCCACGTCTACGTCAGCCAGCACGCCGATCTGGCGAAAGCCCAGCGCATCGCCTTCAATGCCAAGACCTACCGTTACGGGATCTGCGGCGCGATGGAGACTTTGCTGGTCGATCAAACTGTTGCCAGGGATTTCCTGCCGTCGATGGCTGCACAGTTCCGCGAAAAAGGCGTCGAACTGCGTGGCTGCGAGCGCACCCGGGCGATCATCGATGCAGTTGCGGCCACTGAAGAAGACTGGAACACCGAGTATCTGGCGCCGATCCTGTCGATTCGTGTGGTCGACGGTCTCGATCAGGCGATTGAACACATCAACCATTACGGCTCGCATCACACCGACTCGATCGTCAGCGAAAACCTCGCCGACACCCGCAGTTTTGTGGCGCAAGTCGACTCGGCGTCGGTGATGATCAACACCCCGACCTGCTTCGCCGATGGATTCGAATACGGATTGGGTGCCGAGATCGGCATTTCTACTGATAAGCTGCACGCCCGTGGCCCGGTGGGCCTCGAAGGACTGACCTGCGAGAAGTACATCGTGGTCGGTGATGGCCAGTTGCGCGGCCAGGCGCCGGTCTGACTTGTCCGACCTCGACCTAACCGCGCCGCACACCGGCAGCGAGTCCCGCCCCCTGCGCATTGGCGTGCTGGGCGGAACCTTCGACCCGGTGCACATCGGCCATTTGCGTGGTGCGCTGGAAGTCGCCGAAGCGCTGGCGCTCGATGAACTGCGTATGATGCCCAGCGCGCGTCCGCCGCATCGCGGTACGCCGCAAGTGTCGGCGCAGGATCGGCTGGCAATGGTCGAGTGCGCGGTGGCCGGTGTGCCGCCGCTGGTGGTGGACGCCCGTGAGTTGCAGCGGGACAAACCGTCCTGGACCATCGATACCCTGGAGTCGCTGCGTGCCGAAATGGCCGCCGAGACCCAGGTTTTTCTGCTTTTGGGCTGGGACGCATTTTGCGGCCTGCCCACTTGGCACCGCTGGGAAGAGTTGCTCCAGCATTGCCACATCCTGGTGCTACAGCGCCCGGACGCCGACAGCGAACCGCCGGATGCCTTGCGCAACCTGCTGGCAGCGCGTTCGGTGAGCGACCCGTTGGCCCTGAAAGGGCCGAGCGGACAGATTGCATTCGTCTGGCAGACACCGCTCGCGGTTTCCGCCACCCAGATCCGTCAACTGCTGGCCAGCGGTAAGTCGGTACGTTTCCTGGTGCCCGACGCGGTCCTGGCCTACATCGATGCGCACGGTCTGTACCGTGCGTCGAACTGAACAAGGCGTGCTCAAGTAACACGATCTACGTGTGACGAGGCGCCGAATACACGAGCAAAACGAGTTTTATATGACTGACAACGTAAAGAAAGTTAAGCGCAAAGGCACATTCAAGAGCGCTCCGCTGCCGGAAGTGGCCAGCACCAACGAGCCGCTGAAGGGTGACGAACTGGTCAAGGTTGCCGTTGCAGCCCTGGAAGACGTCAAGGCGCAAGACATCCAGATCATCGATGTGCGCGAGAAGCAGAGCATCACTGACTACATGATCATCGCCACCGGTACGTCCAACCGTCAGATCGGCGCGATGCTCGACAAGGTTCGCGAAGCCGTCAAAGCTCTGGGCGTCAAGCCACTGGGCGAAGAAGGCAAGGGCGACAGCGACTGGGTGCTGCTGGATATGGACGATGTCATCGTGCACATGATGACCGCCTCGGCTCGCCAGTTCTATGACCTGGAACGCCTGTGGGCCGGTGCCGAGCAAAGCCGTTCGGCCAGCGCTGCACACCACAGCCCGGAAAACACCCACGAGCATTTCACCAAGCTCAACAAAGACCAGCTGTAAGGGATTGCTGTGCGACTGCGACTGATCGCCGTCGGTTCACGCATGCCCAAGTGGGTGGAAGAAGGCTGGCATGAATATGCCAAGCGTCTTCCGTCCGAGCTGGCGCTGGAACTGGTGGAAATTCCGCTCAATACCCGCGGCAAGAACGCCGACGTGGCTCGTTTCATCCGCCAGGAAGGCGAAGCCATGCTGGCCAAGGTCGGGCCGAACGAGCGGGTTGTCACCCTCGAAGTCCACGGCAAGCCCTGGAGCACCGAGCAACTGGCGGTCGAACTGGATCGCTGGCGGCTGGACTCGCGCACGGTGAATTTCATGGTCGGTGGCCCGGAAGGGCTGGCGCCGGAAGTCTGTGCCCGCGCCGATCAGCGCTGGTCGTTATCGCCGCTGACCTTGCCGCACCCGCTGGTGCGGATCCTCATCGGCGAACAGCTGTACCGTGCCTGGACCGTGTTGTCCGGTCACCCTTACCACAAGTAAGCCTGCCCCCATGTCCCAGCCGATCCGCATCAAGGACCACGAAAAAGACGCCCGTCTGGTGCGTGGCCGCGTCGTGTTCGGTGCAATTGCAGTGGTGGCGCTGATCTGTGTGCTGATCGCGCGCCTGTATTTCCTGCAGGTGATTCAGTACGAGTACCACTCGACGCTCTCGGAAAACAATCGGGTGCATGTCCAACCGATTCCGCCGACCCGTGGCCTGATCTTCGATCGCAACGGCGTGGTGGTGGCGGATAACCGCCCGAGTTTCAGCCTGAGCATGACCCGCGAGCGCTCCGGCGACTGGCAGCAAGTGCTCGACGTGATTGTCGAAGTGCTGGAGATGACGCCCGAGGATCGGGTGATCTTCGAGAAGCGCATGCGTCAGGGGCGCCGGCCGTTCGAGCCGGTGCCGATCCTGTTCGAGCTGACCGAAGAGCAGATCGCGCGGATCGCGGTGAACCAGTTCCGGCTGCCCGGCGTTGAAGTGGTTGCGCAGTTGGTGCGTCACTACCCGCAGGGCGCGCACTTTGCGCACTCGGTGGGTTACATGGGGCGGATCAACGAGAAAGAGCTGAAGACTCTCGATCCGGTCAACTACAGCGGCACCCACCACATCGGCAAGACCGGCATCGAGCGCTTCTACGAAGCCGAGTTGCACGGTCAGGTCGGTTACGAGGAAGTCGAGACCAACGCCCGCGGCCGCGTGTTACGGGTACTCAAACGGACCGATCCGGTGCCGGGCAAGGACATCGTCCTCAGTCTCGACATCAAATTGCAGGAAGCCGCCGAAGCCGCACTCGGTGGACGCCGTGGCGCGGTGGTGGCGCTCGATCCGAAGACCGGTGAAGTGTTGGCGATGGTCAGCCAGCCGAGTTTCGACCCGAATCTGTTTGTCACCGGGATCAGCTTCAAGGCCTATGCCGAGTTGCGCGATTCCATCGACCGGCCGCTGTTCAACCGCGTGCTGCGCGGCCTGTACCCGCCGGGTTCGACGATCAAACCGGCGGTGGCCATCGCCGGTCTCGATTCGGGCGTGGTCACTGCATCGAGCCGGGTGTTCGACCCGGGCTATTACATGCTGCCCAACTACGATCACAAATATCGCAACTGGAACCGTACCGGGGACGGCTTCGTCGACCTCGACACGGCGATCATGCGTTCCAACGACACCTACTTCTATGACCTGGCGCACAAGCTCGGCATCGATCGGCTGTCGGCCTACATGAGCAAGTTCGGCATCGGCCAGAAGGTCTCGCTGGACATGTTCGAAGAATCTCCCGGCCTGATGCCGACGCGTGAATGGAAGCGCGCGACCCGGCGTCAGGCGTGGTTCCCCGGCGAAACCCTGATCCTCGGGATCGGCCAGGGCTACATGCAATCCACCCCGCTGCAACTGGCCCAGGCCACAGCGCTGGTGGCGAACAAGGGCGTTTGGAACCGGCCACATCTGGCCAAGTCCCTCGAAGGCGTGAAGCCGGTGGATGAGAATCCGATCCCGGATATCATCCTGCGCGATCCGTCGGATTGGGCCAAGGTCAACCACGGTATGCAGCAGGTGATGCACGGTGCGCGCGGTACGGCGCGTAAAGCAGCCATCGGCGCGCAATACCGGATTGCCGGCAAGTCGGGTACGGCGCAGGTCGTGGCGATCAAGCAGGGTGAGAAGTACGACCGCTCGAAAGTCCAGGAACGCCACCGCGACCACGCCTTGTTCGTTGGTTTCGCCCCGGCTGACGACCCGAAAATCGTGGTGTCGGTGATGGTCGAGAACGGTGAGTCGGGTTCCGGCGTCGCCGCGCCAGTGGTGCGCCAGATCATGGATGCGTGGTTGCTCGACCCGCAAGGTCGTTTGAAGGCCGAATACGCCAGCCCTATCAGTGCGGAGGCTACGGCCCGTGATGAATAATTTTGATCGCATGCTCTCCAGTGAGGATGTGATGCGCCGCCGTGCCACGCTGTTGCAGCGTTTGCACATTGATGGACCATTGTTGATTCTGCTGCTGATCCTCGCGGCCGGCAGTCTGTTCGTGCTGTATTCGGCGAGTGGCAAGAGCTGGGACCTGCTCGGCAAGCAAGCCACTTCATTTGGCATTGGTCTGGTGTCGATGATCATCATTGCCCAGTTCGAGCCGCGCTTCATGGCCCGCTGGGTGCCGCTGGGTTACGTGATCGGAGTGTTGCTGCTGCTGGTGGTGGACATCATGGGCCACAACGCCATGGGTGCGACCCGCTGGATCAACATCCCCGGAGTGATCCGCTTCCAGCCCTCGGAATTCATGAAGATCCTGATGCCGGCGACCATTGCCTGGTACCTCTCCAAGCGCACGTTGCCACCGCAACTCAAGCACGTCGGCATCAGCCTGATGCTGATCGGCGTGCCGTTTGCCTTGATCGTGCGCCAGCCGGATCTCGGCACGTCGCTGCTGATTCTCGCCGGTGGTGCGTTCGTACTGTTTATGGGCGGGCTGCGCTGGCGCTGGATTCTCAGCGTGCTGGCGGCGGCGATTCCGGTGTCGGTGGCGATGTGGTTTTTCATCATGCACGACTACCAGAAGCAGCGGATCCTGACCTTTCTCGACCCGGAGAGCGATCCGTTGGGCACCGGCTGGAACATCATTCAGTCGAAAGCCGCCATCGGCTCCGGCGGTGTGTTTGGCAAGGGCTGGCTGCTCGGCACCCAGTCGCACCTGGACTTCCTGCCGGAAAGCCACACCGACTTCATCATTGCCGTGCTCGGCGAAGAGTTCGGTCTGGTGGGGATCTGCGCACTGCTGCTGATCTATTTGCTGCTGATTGGTCGCGGGCTGGTGATCACCGCTCAGGCGCAGACATTGTTTGGCAAGTTGCTTGCTGGCGCGTTAACCATGACGTTTTTTGTTTACGTTTTCGTCAACATCGGTATGGTCAGTGGCCTGTTGCCAGTGGTGGGGGTGCCGTTGCCGTTCATTAGCTACGGAGGAACTTCGCTGGTGACATTGCTGTCAGCGTTTGGGGTTTTGATGTCGATCCATACCCATCGCAAGTGGATCGCACAGGTTTGAATAAGGTGAAGAGTTCAATGCAAGTAATGCGTGGCTGGGCGACTCGAAACGCGCCATGGGTCGGCCTGGTAGGCATCCTTGGCAGCGCGCAGGAAGCGCTGGCCGGCGATTACGAAGGCTCGCCTCAGGTGGCCGAATTCGTCGGTGAAATGACCCGCGACTACGGTTTTGCCGGCGAGCAATTGATGAGTGTGTTCCGCGAAGCCGAGCGCAAGCAGTCGATTCTTGATGCCATCTCCAAACCCGCCGAGCGGGTCAAGCAGTGGAAAGAATATCGACCGATGTTCATCACCGACGCGCGCATCGCCCGTGGTGTGGACTTCTGGCGTCAGCACGAGGCCACTTTGGCCCGCGCCGAGCAGGAATATGGCGTGCCGGCACAAGTGATCGTGTCGATCATCGGCGTCGAAACCTTTTTCGGACGCAATACCGGCAATTTCCGGGTAATCGATGCCTTGTCGACCCTCGGATTCGACTATCCTCCGCGTGCCGAATTTTTCCGCAAGGAACTGCGTGAGTTCTTGCTGTTGGCGCGTGAAGAGCAGGTCGATCCGCTGACGCTCAAAGGCTCTTACGCCGGGGCGATGGGGCTGCCGCAGTTCATGCCGAGCAGTTTCCGCGCCTATGCGGTGGATTTCGACGGCGACGGCCACATCAATATCTGGAACAACCCGGACGACGCGATCGGCAGCGTGGCCAGCTACTTCAAGCGTCATGGCTGGGTCGCTGGCGAACCGGTGGTCAGTCGCGCCGATGTGCGTGGCGATCAGGTCGACGAAGGTTTGACCACCGGTATCGAGCCGACGAAAACCGTCGGGGAGTTGCGAGCGTTGGGCTGGTCGAGTCATGATGCGCTGCGCGACGAGATGCCGGTCACCGCATTTCGTCTTGAAGGCGAGAACGGCCCGGAATACTGGATGGGCCTGAAGAATTTTTACGCGATCACGCGATATAACCGCAGCGTGATGTACGCCATGGCCGTACATCAATTGTCTGAACAGCTGGTACAAGCACGGGGCGTCAAGTAATGCAGGCATTGCCTAACAATAAACCCCTGAAGCTGGTGGCTTTCGCTGCGTTGGCAGTGCTGGTTGCCAGTTGCACCACCAGCCGTTCGCCGAGCCCGAAGTCGTCGCCCACTGTCGTCCGCACGCAGCCGAAGCTGGATATCAACCGCGCGCACAAAGATGGCGCGCCGTGGTGGGACGTCGATGTTTCACGCATTCCTGATGCCACCCCGACTCTGCACACCGGTGCCTACAAGGCCAACCCGTATACCGTGCTGGGGAAGACCTATTTCCCGTTGCAGGAATCGAAGACTTACGTCGCCTCGGGCACCGCGTCCTGGTACGGCACCAAGTTTCACGGTCAGAACACCGCCAATGGCGAAGTGTATGACCTGTACGGCATGAGCGCCGCGCACAAGACTTTGCCACTGCCAAGTTACGTTCGGGTGACCAACCTCGACAACAACCGCACGGTGATCCTGCGCGTCAACGACCGTGGCCCGTTCTATTCCGACCGGATCATCGACTTGTCCTACGCTGCCGCGAAAAAACTCGGTTATGCCGAAACCGGTACCGCGCGGGTCAAGGTTGAAGGCATCGATCCGCAGCAATGGTGGGCGGCCAAGGGCCGTCCGGCGCCGCTGATGCTCAATGAGCCGCAAGTCGCGCAGAATAGTGCCCCGGTGATCACGGCCTCGGCCGGCACCGTCGAGCAATGGACGCCACCGCCGCAGCAACACGCCGCGGCCGTAGTGCCAGTGCAGATCGATGCAAAAAAAAACGCTTCTGCAACAGCGTCTGGCCAGTTTCTGCAGGTGGGCGCGTTCGCCAACCCGGACGCTGCAGAACTCCTGAGGTCGAAGCTCAGCGGGATGGTGAGCGCTCCGGTGTTCATCAGCTCGATCGTGCGCAATCAGCAGACCCTGCATCGGGTCCGTCTGGGGCCGATCGGCTCGCCGGGTGAAATTGCCCAGGTGCAGAACAGCGTGCGCTCGGCCAATCTTGGTTCGCCAAGCGTGGTCACCGAGTAAGCAATACGTAGGACCTGATTGACGATTCACCAGCGATTGGGGGGTGAATCAGGTTGTTGGCTCGTCGAAGAACAAAAGCCCGGCAAGGGTGACTGGAGTGAGCAACTGAACACGCGATGGCCCGTTAGAAAGCCATCTGATTAAATTTTGCCTTCGGGCAGTTTCCATTAGCGATTTCGAGAGACGGATGAACATCACCACCTTTGCCAAACGCCTGTGTCTGCTAGTCCCGCTGCTCCTCTCGCCAGCCGCTTTCGCGGTCGAGATGATGCCGTCGCCACCTCAACTGGCCGCCAAAGCCTACGTACTCATGGACGCCAGCAGCGGCAACGTGCTGGTCGAGAACAACGGTGACCAGCGTCTGCCGCCAGCCAGCCTGACCAAACTGATGACCGCGTACATCGCTACGCTGGAAATCCGTCGTGGCCAGATCGGTGAAAATGACCCGGTGACCGTCAGCGAAAACGCCTGGCGCACCGGCGGTTCGCGGATGTTCATCAAGGTCGGCTCGCAGGTGACTGTCAGCGATCTGTTGCACGGCATCATCATCCAGTCCGGCAACGACGCCAGCGTGGCACTGTCCGAGCACATCGCCGGCAGCGAAGACGCGTTCGCCGACATGATGAACAAAACTGTCAGCGATCTCGGCATGACCAACAGCCACTTCATGAACCCGACCGGTCTGCCGAACCCGGAGCACTACTCGTCGGCTCATGACATGGCGATCCTCGCTCGCGCGATCATCCACGAAGACCCGGCTCACTACGCGATCTACTCGCAGAAAGAGTTCTTCTGGAACGGCATCAAGCAGCCTAACCGCAACCTGTTGCTGTGGCGCGACAAGACCGTTGACGGTCTGAAAACCGGTCACACCGACGAAGCCGGCTACTGCATGGTGTCCTCGGCCGTACGTGATGGCATGCGCCTGATCGCCGTGGTGTTCGGCACTAACAGCGAAGTGGCCCGTGCTTCCGAGACCCAGAAGCTGCTGACCTACGGTTTCCGCTTCTTCGAAACCCAGACCTTCTATCAGAAGGGCACCGAACTGGCTCAGGCTCCGGTGTGGAAAGGCACCACCAATCAAGTCAAGGCCGGCCTGGCTCAAGACTTGACCATGACCCTGCCAAAAGGCCAGCTGAAGAAGCTCGCTGCGAGCATGACCATGAACCCGCAACTGACCGCGCCAATCGCCAAGGGCGACGTGATCGGTAAAGTCGAAGTCAAACTGGACGACAAGGTCGTGCACAGCGCCGACCTGATCGCCCTCGATGGCGTTGAGGAGGGTGGTATCTTCCGTCGCATGTGGGATAGCATCCGTCTATTCTTCTACGGCTTGTTCAACTGATTTGAGTGTTGACCTGCATGGCCCCGCTTCCACCCGAAGCGGGGCCATGCGCGTTGGCACGGCTCAAGAGGCCGTTACGCCATGACCGATACCGAAGTAAAGGCGCCAAAGATCGAATTCCCTGCCACTGACTACCCGGTTAAGGTGATCAGCGACACGGGTGTCGGCAACAAAGACAAGATTATCGACATCGTCAAAAAGCACGCGACCATCAATGATGAGCGCATCGACGAGCGTCAAAGCACCAACGGCAAGTACACCACCATCCAGCTGCACATCATCGCCACCGGTCAAGACCAGCTGTACGACATTAACAGCGAGCTGCGGGCTACCGGTTTCGTACACATGGTGTTGTGATGTCTGGCACGCTGGGCTTTCGCGAGCTTGGCCAGATGGCTTACGAGCCGGTCTGGCATGCCATGCAACGCTTTACCAACGAACGTGGCAGCGACGCCGCCGACGAAATCTGGCTGGTCGAACACCCTCCGGTGTTTACCCAGGGCCAGGCCGGCAAGGCCGAACATCTGTTGCTGCCGGGAGATATCCCGGTGGTGCAGGTTGATCGCGGCGGGCAGGTGACTTATCACGGCCCCGGCCAACTGGTGGCGTATCTGCTGCTGGACGTGCGCAAACTCGGGTTTGGCGTGCGTGATCTGGTCAGTCGCATGGAGCAATGCCTGATCGAGCTGCTGGCCAGTTACGGCGTCAGCGCCGCAGCCAAACCGGATGCGCCCGGTGTCTACGTCGATGGGGCGAAAATCGCTTCGCTGGGTTTGCGGATTCGCCACGGTTGTTCTTTTCATGGCCTGGCCCTGAACGTGGACATGAATCTGGAACCGTTTCGACGGATTAATCCCTGCGGCTACGCCGGGCTGGCGATGACCCAGCTGAGCGATCACGCAGGATCGATTGAATTTGCCGAGGTAAGTGCCCGGCTGCGCGCGCAGCTCGTCAAACACCTCGACTATGCTGAGCAGACGACCCTGACGGGCGGAATCGACTGATATGACTACTGATGCAGTGCAAACCATGATCCCGACGCTCGACGTGACCGAGCGCCCGGCCCCGCGTCCCAAGGTCGAAGCCGGCGTCAAGCTGCGTGGCGCCGAGAAGGTTGCACGCATCCCGGTAAAGATCATTCCGACCACCGAACTGCCGAAGAAACCTGACTGGATTCGCGTACGCATCCCGGTTTCGCCGGAAGTCGACCGAATCAAAAGCCTGCTGCGCAAACACAAACTGCACAGCGTCTGCGAAGAAGCCTCCTGCCCGAACCTCGGCGAGTGCTTCTCCGGTGGCACCGCGACCTTCATGATCATGGGCGACATCTGCACCCGTCGCTGCCCGTTCTGCGACGTCGGCCACGGTCGTCCGAAGCCACTGGACGTCAACGAGCCGCAAAGCCTGGCCATTGCCATTGCCGACCTGAAACTCAAGTACGTAGTGATCACCTCGGTAGACCGCGACGACCTGCGTGACGGCGGTGCCCAGCACTTTGCCGACTGCATCCGCGAGATCCGCAAACTGTCGCCGAACGTACAGCTGGAGACGTTGGTCCCGGATTATCGTGGTCGCATGGACGTTGCCCTGGAAATCACCGCTGCCGAGCCGCCGGATGTGTTCAACCACAACCTGGAAACCGTGCCGCGCCTGTACAAGGCTGCGCGTCCGGGTTCGGATTACCAGTGGTCGCTGACCCTGCTGCAACGCTTCAAGCAGATGATGCCGCACATTCCAACCAAATCCGGCCTGATGCTGGGTCTGGGCGAGACCGACGAAGAAGTCATCGAAGTCATGAAGCGCATGCGCGAACACGACATCGACATGCTCACTCTCGGCCAGTACCTGCAACCATCGCGCAGCCACTTGCCGGTGCAGCGTTTCGTGCACCCGGACACCTTCGCCTGGTTCGCCGAGGAAGGTTACAAGATGGGCTTCAAGAACGTCGCTTCCGGCCCGCTGGTACGTTCGTCGTACCACGCCGACGAGCAGGCGAAGCTGGTCAAGGCCGAGCTGATGGGTTCCTGATCCGACGTTGATTGCTTCACAAAAATACCCGCCCAGGCGGGTATTTTCATTTGCGGAGCAATCCCTGAACCTGTGGCGAGGGAGCTTGCTCCCGCTGGAGTGCGAAGCAATCCCATAGATTTTGGGGTCGCTGCGCAACCCAGCGGGAGCAAGCTCCCTCGCCACAGGTCTTGGGCCGCAGTGCCTCTTTTGTTTACCCGCTTTCCTGACTACTGTGTGTGCACGACTACACACAGGGAGATCCATGGATGACCGTTCGACCGACCCACACCCTTTGTCCGCACAAACCCGTACCGGCTCTACCGTCTGAAGGGCTGATCGGCGTGATCGCGCCTGCCGGCCCGGCCACGCTCGACACCGACAAAGCCGTGCAATGGATGCGCGCCCGGGGTTATGGCTTACGGGTGTTTCCCGGCGTTTACGAGAAAGACGGTTATCTGGCCGGCAGCGATGAGGTGCGCCTGAATGACCTGCACGCAGCGTTCGCTGATCCAGAGGTCGATGCGATCATCTGCCTGCGCGGCGGATACGGCACGCCACGCTTGCTGGACCGGATCGACTTCGATCTCCTGAGCCGCAATGCCAAACCCTTTATCGGTTACAGCGACATCACCGCGCTGCACGTGGCGATCAGTCGTTACGCCGGATTCGTGACATTCCACGGGCCGCTGCTCAATGCCGACCTGTTGGGCGACAAGGAGCCGCCGACCGTCACTTCATTCTTCGCCATGCTGCGTGGGCAACTGACGGCGGGCAGCGTGTTGAATCATCCGGTTGCCTGGCCGTTGACCACCGTGGAGCCGGGCATTGCCCACGGGCGCTTGCTCGGCGGCAATCTGGCGATGCTCACCGCGGTCATGGGCACGCCATACGAAATGGACGCAGAAGGCGTGATTCTGTTTATCGAAGATATTAACGAGCCGCTGTATCGCATCGACCGCATGCTCACGCATTTACGGCTGGCTGGTGTGTTAGGCAAGTTACGTGGTGTGTTGGTGGGGGATGTGGCGGGGGTTGATACTGATGCGCTGAACCGCTTGCTCAAGCAGACGTTCGCGCCATTGCGGATTCCGGTGTTGTCGGGATGGCGCAGCGGGCATTGCAATCCAAACCTGACGCTGCCGATGGGCGCGCTGGTTCGGCTGGATGCTGGCAAGAAGGAATTGATGTTGGAACAGGATGTAGTCACCCGATAAAGCAAAAGATCGCAGCGTGACCTATGTAAGAGCTGCGGCACGCTGCGATCTTTTGATCTTGCCTTATTGGTTACGCAGGCTCTCGAGCAACTTGTGCGTCGGATACCCATCCGCCGGCCAGCCAAACGACTGCTGCGCAGCGCGAATCGCCTTGCGCGTATTCGCGCCGATAATCCCGTCCGCGGTGCCGGCATCGTAATTGCGCGCACTCAACAGGTTCTGCAATTCAATCCGCTCGGAGCGGCTCAGCGGCATGTCGTCTTTCGGCCACGAACCGTTGATCAGACCAGCCCCCGTGAAACGCTCGGACAACAGACTCACCGCCAACGCATACGACGAAGAATTGTTGTACTTGAGAATCGCGCGGAAGTTGTCGAGAACCAAAAACGCCGGGCCGCGATAACCGGCCGGCAGCAGCAGGGCGGCCGAGAGTTGCTCGGAACCTTGGCTGCCCCCCGGCAGAATCACGCCCAACTGCCGCCACTCAGCGACGGTTTTGCGCATCGTGCCGTCAGCCAGGGTGTAATTGAAACCGCTCGGCAACTGCACCTCGAAACCCCACGGCTGACCACGCTGCCAGCCCGAGCTTTGCAGGTAGTGCGCAGTCGATGCCAATGCATCGGCCGGGCTGCCCCAGATGTCGCGGCGACCGTCGCCATCGAAATCCACGGCATGGGTGTTGTAAGTGGTCGGAATGAACTGAGTCTGGCCCATGGCGCCGGCCCAGGAGCCAAGCATTTTCTCCGGGGTGATATCGCCCTGTTGCAGAATCTGCAGCGCTGCAATCAGTTGCGCGTGGGCAAAGCCCGGACGCCGGCCTTCGTACGCCAAAGTCGCCAGCGAATTGATCACCGATTTGCTGCCCTGGAACTGGCCGAAGTTACTCTCCATGCCCCACACCGAGACCAGTGCCTGGCGATCGACGCCGTAGCGCTGCTCGATGCTTTGCAGAATGTCGGCGTACTGCGTGAGCAGCGCTTGACCCTTGCGTACGCGCAGGGGAGACAGGGCGCCGTCGAGGTATTCCCACACCGGACGCGAGAACTCGGGTTGGCTGCGGTCGGCGCGGATCACGCTGGCGTCGAAGCTGACATCGGCGAAGGCGCGGTCGAACAGGTCGGCGCGAATCCCGGCGGCCAGAGCATCCTTGCGGAAACCGGCCTGCCATTCGGCAAATGTCTGGGAAGGTTGGAGATCGAGGTTGTCACCAGTCGGCACTACCGGCGGGATGATCGCTGGGGCCGTGGAAACGGGAACGGTCTGAAGCGGTTGTGCGTCGGCAGCGGTGGGTTTTTCCGCGCAGGCGACAAGCAGTACGAAGCTGGAGGCAGCGATCAGTTGGCTGAAGGGCCAACGACGAGGAATACAAAAGGGCATGCACAGGTCCAGAAGATACGAATCAGGTGCAGACCTTAACATGAGGAGGGGGTGCTGCGCTTTAAGCGGCCAGAAAGTAAGAAGCCCCCCAGCTGTCAGCCTGGAAGGCTTCGCGGCGGTAGCTGCCTTTGCCCTTGGCCGGGCGTTCCTGGCGGCTGCGGAACAGCGGCTGGGCGATGATGGACTTGGCCTTGTTCGGGCCATTTTTCGATGGCTTTTTGCTCATGAGGATTCTCTCGAGTGAGTGGTTTTTGCGCGGGAAATGATCTGCCGATGTCAGGCGTCTGTCTATAGGGCAGACGGCTGAGATTTGTGTAGGAAAAAAGTCAAAAGATCTTATTCTGCGGGCAATGACAAGCGCTGGCCGGCCATCAACAACGCCAACCGGCTCAGGCTCATCCACGGCGAACCGGCAGCCTGGCCCTTGATCTGCGCATCAATGCGCTGCGCTTCGAGCAACAGTTGCGCCCAGCGTTGCGCGGTATAGCGTTGCAGGGCTTTGCTCATCAGCGGTTTGCGCTTGTCCCAGACCGGCGGTTTCGCCTGGCTGAAGCACTTGTCCAGCGGCGTACCCTGGCTGTATTGCAGCGCGATGTTGGCCAACAGGCGCAACTCGCGCGCCAAAGCCCAGAGAATCACCGGCGGCTCGACACCTTCACCGCGCAGTCCTTCAAGAATGCGCAGTGCATGGGCCGCTTCACCGTTGAGTACCGCGTCGGTCAGGCCGAACACGTCAAAACGCGCACTGTCAGCCACGGCCGCTTGCACGGTCTCGACGGTGATCTGCCCGCCTTCGGCCATCAGCTTGAGCTTTTCGATTTCCTGCGCGGCGGCGAGCAGATTGCCCTCGACCCGTGCAGCGATCAGCTCGACCGCGTCCTGATTGGCCGATAATCCGGCTTGCGACAGGCGCTGACGGATCCAGCTCGGCAACTGGTTGGCATCCACCGGCCAGATTTGCACGAACTGGGTTTGCTGACCTTCGACCAGCGCTTTGCCCCACTTGGTTTTCTGCGCGCTGCCATCGAGCTTGGGCAGGCTGATCAGCAGCAACGTGTCTTCAGCGGGGCGTGAGCAATATTCGATCAGCGCCGCGGCGCCCTTGTCACCGGGCTTGCCCGAAGGCAGGCGCAGTTCCAGCAGGCGTTTTTCGGCGAACAGCGACATGCTCGCGCCAGCCATCAGCAACGTGCCCCAATCGAAACTGGCGTCGGCGGCGAATACCTGGCGTTCGTCGAAACCCTGCTGACGGGCAGCAGCGCGGATGGCGTCGGCAGCTTCCTGACACAACAGCGGATCATCGCCGCTGATGATGTAGACCGGCGCGAGCGCGCCTTGCAGGTGCTTACCGAGTTGGGCGGGAGCGAGCTTCATAAGAAACGGCGAACGGGGCGCCTGAGTGCCCCGTACGTCTTACTGCTGCGGCAGTTCGAGTGGCGACTGACGCGGGGTTTCCGCTTCAGCTTTCTGCGCCGCTTCCAGAGCATCGGCTTCAGCCTTGGCGCGGTTGTCGGCGGTTTGCTGCAGTTGCTCAAGCTGAGCGGGCGTCAGCTGTTGCAGACGCAGCATCATGCGCTGAACCAGTTCGCGGCGGGTTTCGCGACGAGCGTCGTTGGCCTCTTGATCGGAACCGACGAGGTTGTTGCCGTCGTGAATGAAGACTTTCTGCACTTCAAGCTTGTCGCTCAACAGCAGCAGATTTTTGTCCCCGCGGATATCGTAGTTCAGCACGGTGCTGACCTGATATTCACCAGTACGACCGGCGCCGGCGTAGCTCAGAATGCGCTGGCTTTCCTGCTCGTTAGCCAGAAACAGTTTGTACGGTGCGCCGGAAATCACTTTCACGCCGCTGGACTCCAGCACCTGACGCAGTTGCGTCACGGTCTCGCCGTAAGCGTTGCGCGCGCTCAGGTCGAGTTCCTTGATACTCAGCTCGTTGGTGCCAGTGCCGCGCAGCTGGAAACCACAGGCGCTCAGCAGGACAGCGAGGCCCATCACCAGCAGATTGCGTTTGATCATCTTGTTGCTCCCCTTGAAACCATGTGGGCCGACTCTGCGGCCCGAAAGGTTTTACTCGGCGCCAGGCTGACCTGGCACCCGATCCAATTAGCTGGCGACGATATTGACCAGTTTCCCGGGCACTACGATCACTTTACGAATAGTCAGGCCATCGACGAAGCGCAGCACGTTCTCGTTGATACGGGCGGCGGCTTCGACTTCTTCGCGAGTGGCGGTGGCCGGCATTTCGATCTGGCCGCGCAACTTGCCGTTGACCTGGATGACCAGGGTCAGGCTGTCCTGCACCAGCGCGGACTCATCCACCACCGGCCAGACGGCGTCGATCACCGGGTCAGCGTGACCCAGTTGCTTCCACAGCTCGTGGCTGATGTGCGGGGTGATCGGCGCCAGCAACAGCGTTACGGCTTCGAGACCTTCGTGAACCAGCGCGCGATCCTGCTCGGTGACTTGCGCGGCTTTTTCCAGCACGTTCATCAGCGTCATCACCTGGGCGATGGCGGTGTTGAATTTGTGGTTCTGGCCGACGTCGTGGCTGGCCTGCTTGATGGCCAGGTGGATCGAGCGGCGAACGGCTTTCTGCTCGTCGTTCAGGCTGGCGACATCGAGTTTGCCCGGCAGGCCTTGAGCGACATGCGCTTGAGCCAGGCGCCAGACGCGCTTGAGGAAACGGTGCGAGCCTTCTACGCCGGAGTCCGACCATTCCGCGCTCATGTCAGGCGGCGAGGCGAACATCATGAACAGACGGCAGGTGTCGGCTCCGAACTGATCGATCATCGATTGTGGGTCGACGCCGTTGTTCTTCGACTTGGCCATCTTCTCGGTGCCGCCGATTTCCACTGGCAGACCGTCGGAGATCAGCTTGGCACTGATGACTTTGGCTTTGCTGTCGCGCTCGAGTTCCACATCCGCCGGGTTGAACCAGGTGTAGGCGCCGTTGGCTTCGCGACGATAGTAAGTCTCGGCGATCACCATGCCCTGGGTCAGCAGGTTCTTGAACGGCTCGTTGGAGCTGACCAGACCTTCGTCACGCATCAGCTTGTGGAAGAAGCGCGCGTAGAGCAGGTGCAGAATCGCGTGTTCGATGCCGCCGATGTACTGATCCACCGGCAACCAGTGGTCAGCCGCGGATTTTTCCACCAGGCCGCCTTCGAAGTGCGGCGAGGCGTAACGGGCGTAGTACCACGACGACTCGACGAAAGTGTCCATGGTGTCGGTTTCACGCTTGGCAGGCTGGCCGCATTTCGGGCAACTGCACTCGTAGAACTCGGGCATGCGCGCCAGCGGCGAACCGGCGCCATCCGGCACCACGTCTTCCGGCAGCACGACTGGCAATTGGTCTTCCGGCACCGGCACGTCACCGCAGGTTTCGCAGTGGATGATCGGGATCGGGCAGCCCCAGTAGCGCTGACGGCTGATGCCCCAGTCGCGCAGGCGGAACTGGGTGCGCGAGGCGCCCAGCTCTTTCTTGATCAGCGCAACTTCGATCGCGTCGAACGCGCCAGCGAAGTCGAGACCGTCGAATTCGCCGGAGTTGATCAGCGTGCCGTGCTCGCCGTAGGCGTCTTGCCATGGGGCCAGGTTGGTTTCGCCGGAGCTGGTGCGCACTACCGATTTGATCGGCAGGTCGTACTTGTGGGCGAATTCGAAATCGCGCTCGTCGTGCGCCGGCACGGCCATGACCGCGCCATCGCCGTAGTGCATCAATACGTAGTTGGCGACCCACACCGGCAGTTTTTCGCCAGTCAACGGGTGCTCGACGAACAGGCCGGTTGGCAGGCCTTTCTTTTCTTGCGTGGCGACGTCGGCTTCAGCGACGCTGCCGCCCTTGCACTCAGCGATGAACGCTTGCAGCTCAGGGTTGTTCTGCGCGGCCAGAGTGGCCAGCGGATGTTCAGCGGCAACGGCGACATAGGTCGCGCCCATCAGGGTGTCCGGACGGGTGGTGAAGACTTTGAGTGCGCCGGCTTCGCCGATGGAATCGACGTTGTACGGGAACTGCACTTCCATCCCGCGCGACTTGCCGATCCAGTTGCGCTGCATGGTCTTGACCTGTTCCGGCCAGCCAGTCAGTTCGTCGAGGCTCTCCAGCAGTTCATCCGCGTAGGCGGTGATCTTGAAGTAGTACATCGGGATTTCGCGCTTTTCGATCAGCGCGCCGGAGCGCCAGCCGCGACCGTCGATCACTTGCTCGTTGGCCAGAACGGTCTGATCGACCGGGTCCCAGTTCACGGTGCCGTTTTTACGGTAGATCACGCCTTTTTCGAACAGGCGAGTGAACAGCCATTGTTCCCAGCGGTAGTAATCCGGCTTGCAGGTGGTGACTTCGCGCGACCAGTCCACCGCCAGGCCCAGGCTGCGCAGCTGGGTTTTCATGTAGGCGATGTTTTCGTAGGTCCACTTGGCCGGTGCCACGTTGTTCTTCATCGCGGCGTTTTCTGCCGGCATGCCGAACGCGTCCCAACCCATCGGTTGCAGAACGTTTTTGCCTTGCATGCGCTGATAGCGGGAGATCACGTCGCCGATGGTGTAGTTGCGCACGTGCCCCATGTGTAGCTTGCCGCTGGGGTAAGGGAACATCGACAGGCAGTAGAAAGTCTCCTTGCCTGGCTGTTCACTGACTTCAAAGGACTTTTGCTCGTCCCAGAATGACTGGGCGGCGGCTTCGATTTCACGGGGCTGATATTGTTCGTGCATGGCTACTTTTGTACTGGATAGGGGTGGCCTAATCCTCTTCAATGCGTCATCCGGAGCGGGCCGGGGATGCTGGAAGTGGAGTTACAGGAAGCGCCGTAGCATACATGACCGCGCTTGGCCTAGGGAAACCCTGATTGCAGGCGTTTTGGCCGGCCAAATACTGGCGAGGGCCGTTGGTCGCGGCGTACAGCCGGATTGTGCAGCGAAGCTAAGCTCTAACTGGGGAGTGATTCTTATCTTCAATGAGGTGAGGGATGGTGGAGCAACAGCAAAAAAACGTTACCAAACCCGAGTTGTATGAGCGGTTGATGGACCGTCTGGGAATGGCCCTGGATGCTGCCAAAACCGCTGGCCGGCTGCGCGATGAGCGCCCCCTGGAACTGGAATTGCGTGGCTTGAGCCCCGCCGAGTTCAAACTGGTCAAGGCCTATCTGGATCGCAGTGAACGTGAAACGCACGGATGCTTGTCGCAAGCAGTGAAGCAGCTCGATGCAGCACATTCGGCCAAGGTCATCTGGCTCAAGGACAAGGCGCCCGGCAGAGTTATTGAAAAGGTTCGTACTCTGCAGGCCAAGTAACGCATGGCAGGTCAAACAGCGGATCTTTTTCAACGGATCCGCTCCTACCGGTTGTCGCGCTGTACTAACCCACTTAGGCTTCGGGCATCTTTGGAGATGCTCGATGCCTTTTCGTTATTTCGTTAAACAACTTCTGTTGCCGCCCGGCATTCTCTTGCTGTTGTTGCTCGCCGCCTGGTGGCTGCGACGCACACGGCCACGTCTGGCCGGGCTGTGTTTTGCTCTGGGGTTTGGCGGGTTCTTGCTGATGAGTCTGCCGGTGGTGGTGCAGTGGAGCGCCAAGATGCTGGAGCGCGAGCCGCCGCTGCCCCGGGAAGAGTGGACAACACTGGCGCAGCGCGCCGATGCGATCGTAGTGCTGGGTTCCGGGCGTGAACGTGGTGATCTGGCGTGGGGCGAGGATCAGCCGACCGGCGTCGGGCTCGAGCGCCAGCGCTATGCAGCGCGTTTGGCCAAGGCCTCGGGACTTCCGATTCTGACCAGTGGCGGTCTGCATTACGGTACGCCGCCGACGGAAGCCAAGTTGATGGCTGATTCGTTACTGGATGATTTCGGCGTGACGGTGCGTTGGCAGGAAGGCGAAAGCCGTACAACGTGGGAGAACGCCGAACTGAGCGCGAAGATTTTGCTGCCGCAAGGGGTCAAACGGGTAGTGGTCGTCACTCAGGCCTGGCATATGCCGCGTGCGGTGTGGAGTTTCAAGCAGGCGGGATTTGAGGTTGTGCCGGCGCCGGTGGGCTTCCTCGGCACTGACAATGCCCGACCGCTCGGTGGCTGGATGCCGGAGTTCAAGTCGATCTGGCAGAGCGGACAGTTGTTGAATGAGGCGGTGGGGCAGGTCGGCTATTCACTGTTCTACCGCTGAAAAGCTTTTGTGGCGAGGGAGCTTGCTCCCGCTGGCCTGCGTAGCAGGCCCAAAAACAGGCACCGCGTGGTTACAGTCAGACCGCGTTGTCTGCATTGCGACTGCTGCGCAGCCGAGCGGGAGCAAGCTCCCTCGCCACAGGGGGTTGCGTCGGTCTTTAAAGGGTTTTCGACATCCGGCTCGCCATCAGTGCCCAGCCGAACAACACCAGACACAATACGATCAGCGGCCATGAGCGCCATTGCAGGTACGGCGTCAGGTCATGCATCGGCACGACTTCGCCGTACAGAATGCCTTGCTCGAACTGCGGGATCTGTTCGGTGATCTGCCCGAACGGGTTGATCAGTCCGGTCACGCCGTTGTTGGTGGCGCGAATCATCCAGCGTCCCGCTTCGAGCGCGCGCATCTGTGCCATCTGCAAGTGTTGCAGCGGACCGATGGAGGTGCCGAACCAGGTGTCATTGCTGATGGTAAGCAGCAAATCACTGCGCGCGGCCAGGCTGGCGGCGAACTCCGGGTACACCACTTCGTAGCAGATGAATGGCGCGATCTGATAACCCTTGGCCTGCAACAGTGCCTGATCGGCGGGGCCGCGGGCGAAGTCGGACATCGGCAGGTCGAAGAATGCGATCAACCCGCGCAGGATGTCCTGCAGCGGTACGTATTCGCCAAACGGCACCAGTTTCTGTTTCAGATAAGTGCCATCACCTTCGCCAAGAACCGTGATGCCGTTGAAGAAGCGTCGTTCGTGACGGACCATTTCGCGAATCGGTACGCCGGTGATCAGCGCCGATTTACGCTCGGCGGCGAAGGTGCCCATCATGCTCAGGTAGCCCTCGGCGGACTCCTTGAGCACTGGGACGGCGGTTTCCGGCCAGATCAGCAGATCCACCGGTTTCGAGCGGAAGCTCAGGTCACGATACAGCGCCAGTTGCGCGTTCAGCTCGGCCGGGTCCCACTTCATGCTTTGCGCGACGTTGCCCTGAATCGCGGCAACCGTCAGCGGCGCACCGGCCGGGCTGGTCCAGGCGTGGCCCTTGAGCGCAATGCCCGCGACCCACGGCCCGGCGAGCAACAACAGACCCGCCACCACAAAACCTTTACGGCCGGTTTTCAGCAAGCGCGGCGTGTTGTAGATCAGCGCAGCGGTCAGCGCGAGCACGAACGACACCAGCCACATGCCGCCGACTGGCGCGAGTCCGGCCAATGGGCCATCGAGCTGGCTGTAGCCGGAATACAGCCATGGGAAACCGGTGAGGAACCAGCCACGAAACGCTTCCTGAGCGACCCACAACGCGGCAAATGCCATCGCATCGGCCAGCGGCGCTTCATTGCGGCGCAACCAGCGCGCCCAAATCCACGCGGGCAAGGCGAAGAACCAGGCAATCGCCGCCGTAAACAGCAACATCAGGAACCCGGCCAACAGCACTGAAGCGCCGCCGAAGTGGTGAATGCTGTAGTAGATCCAGCTGGTGCCGGCGCCGAACAGGCCGAAACCGAAGCACCAGCCACGGCCCAGCGCCTGACGCGGGCTTAGCTCGCGCAGGCCGGCATAGAACAGGCCGACCGCCAGCAAGGCCAGCGGCCAGATATCGAACGGCGCGAGAGCGAAAGTGGTGATAGCACCGGCCGCCACGGCCAGCAGGTTACCGGGCCAGCCGGGGCGGGTTGTCCAGCGCATTTCAGTCCTTAGATTTTTTACCGGGCGATTGGGGTCAGTCGCAACAGATGAATCCGACGGCTGTCGGCGTTCAAAATGCGGAAACGATAGGCGCCGATTTCAGTGATTTCGTTGCGTTTTGGCAAGTGCCCGAACGCGCTCATCACCAGACCGCCGACCGTGTCGAACTCATCGTCGGAGAACTCGCTGTCGAAGAACTCGTTGAAGTTTTCGATCGGCGTCAGGGCCTTGATCAGGAAGTCGCCGCTGGGCAGCGGCTTGATGTAGCTGTCTTCTTCGACGTCGTGCTCGTCTTCGATGTCGCCGACGATTTGTTCCAGCACGTCTTCGATGGTCACCAGACCAGCCACACCGCCGTATTCGTCGATAACGATGGCCATGTGGTTATGGTTGGCGCGGAACTCGCGCAGCAACACGTTCAGACGCTTGGACTCCGGCACGAAAGTCGCCGGGCGCAGCAGATCCTTGATGTTGAAGCTGTCGCCGTTCTCCTTGAGGATCAGCGGCAGCAGATCCTTGGCCAGCAGCACGCCCATCACGTCGTCATGGCTTTCGCCGATGACCGGATAGCGCGAGTGGGCCGAATCGACCACGGCAGGGAGAAATTCGCGGGGTGTCTGGGTCGCCTTGATGCTGATCATCTGCGAGCGCGGCACCATGATGTCGCGCACTTGCAGGTCAGCCACTTGAATGGCGCCTTCGACGATGGCCAGCGCTTCGCTGTCCAGCAGTTTGTTCTGATGTGCATCGCGCAGCAGCTCAAGCAGCTCCTGACGGTTCTTCGGCTCGTGGGCAAAAGCCTGGGTGAGTTTACCCAGCCATGACTTCTGCCCGTTGCTCGATCGATCTTCGCTCATAGCGATTACTCTGAATCCTTTGTATTAAACAGTGGGGGTTGTGTCGATTTCGTCGTCCGCGTACGGATCGGGGTAGCCCAGTTCGGCTAGCAACTCCCGTTCCAGCGCTTCCATTTCTTCGGCTTCGTCGTCATCTATATGGTCGTAACCGAGCAAATGCAAACAGCCGTGAATGACCAGATGTGCCCAGTGGGCCTTTAGTTCCTTGCCTTGCTCGGCGGCTTCGCGCTCGACCACGGCCACACAGATCACCAGATCACCGAGCAGCGGGATGTCGAGGAACTCGTCGGGCACGTCTGCAGGGAACGACAGCACGTTGGTTGCGTAATCTTTCTGACGCCAGGTGTGATTGAGCTCGCGCCCTTCTTCCACGTCGACCAGACGGATGGTCATTTCCGAGTCGGCGGTACGCTGGCGCAGGGCCAGTTCGCACCATTGACGGAATTCGGCTTCGCTGGGCGCGGACGCTTCGGTGGCGATTTGCAGGTCAAGCTCAAGCATCGCGGCGCGTGTCCTTCGCAGGTTCATCGGCCACGCGATTTTCGAAGCGCTCATAGGCTTCGACGATGCGTTGCACCAGTGGATGGCGCACCACGTCTTTGGGCATGAAATGCGTGAAGCTGATGCCCGGCACGTCTTTCAAGACTTCAATCACATGATGCAAACCGGACTTGGTGCCCTTGGGCAGATCGACCTGGGTGATATCGCCGGTGATCACTGCGGTGGAGCCGAAACCAATCCGGGTCAGAAACATTTTCATCTGCTCGACCGTGGTGTTCTGGCTCTCATCGAGAATGATGAAGCTGTTGTTCAGCGTGCGACCGCGCATATAGGCCAGCGGTGCGACTTCGATCACCTGACGCTCGATCAACTTGGCCACGTATTCAAAACCGAGCATCTCGTACAGCGCGTCGTAGAGCGGGCGCAGGTACGGGTCGATCTTCTGCGACAGGTCGCCGGGCAGAAAGCCGAGTTTTTCACCCGCTTCAACCGCCGGGCGCACCAGCAGGATGCGCCGGATCTGTTCGCGTTCCAGCGCGTCTACCGCACAGGCAACCGCCAGGTAGGTCTTGCCGGTACCGGCCGGGCCGATGCCGAAATTGATGTCGTTACCAAGGATTTCCTTCACGTAGCGCAGCTGATTCAAGCCGCGCGGGCGAATCATGCCTTTCTTGGTGCGCAGGGCGACGGAAGCTTCGGCGGGAGCGTGATTGTCCAGCTCGACCACGGCCGATTCCTGCAGGAACAGGTGCACCGTATCTGGCGACAGCTCTGAACCTTTGGTTTCCCGGTACAGGCGACGAATCAGATTTTCCGCGGAGGTGGTGTGTTTGGGGTCGCCGATCAGCTCGAACTGGTTTCCGCGGTTGCGGATCTCGATGGTCAGGCGCTGTTCGATCAAGCGCAAATGCTCGTCGAATTGCCCGCACAGATTGGCGAAGCGGCGAGCCTCAAAGGGCTCGAGGATAAAACGATGTGGTTCGATGGGTGCGTTCAAGGTCGTATTTAGCCGCCCTGGGGCAATTAAGATGAAATCAAGGATAACGCCAGTGGCGTGGGTGCGAAAGCTCTTAAATCAGAGTGCGCTCGAATGGTCGCCTCATACTTGTGGCGAGGGAGCTTGCTCCCGCTGGAGTGCGTAGCACTCCCCAATAGCCCGGCCGATCCGTCAGGAATATCGTGGTCTCTGGTTTGCGGCTGCTTCGCAACCGAGCGGGAGCAAGCTCCCTCGCCACAAAGCGCTCTGTTTCTGTGTTACTGGACCAACGAGCCGCGCAGCGAGTGCGGTTGCGCCGCGTCGATGTGCACGTCGGCGAACTGGCCGATCAGGGTCGGATTGTCGCAGCGGAAGTTGACGATACGATTATTCTCGGTGCGCCCTTGCAGCTCGCCCGGGTCTTTCTTCGAATAGTCAGTGACCAGAATGCGCTGGGTCGAACCGACCATTTGTCGGCTGATCTCGAAGCCTTGCTGATTCAAACGGTGCTGCAAGGCGTTGAGGCGTTCTTTCTTCAGCGCTTCCGGGGTGTCGTCGATCAGGTCGGCGGCCGGAGTGCCCGGACGCTGGCTGTAGACGAACGAGTAGGAAAAGTCGAAACCGACGTCTTCGATCAGCTTCATGGTCTGCTCGAAATCTTTCTCGGTCTCGCCCGGGAAGCCGACGATGAAGTCCGAACTGATGCAAATCCCCGGCACCGCCGCACGCAGTTTGCGCAGCTTGGATTTGTACTCCAGCGCAGTGTGGTTGCGTTTCATCGCTGACAGGATCCGGTCGGAACCCGATTGCACCGGCAAGTGCAGGTGCTTGACCAGCTCCGGCACGTCAGCGTGGGCCTGAATCAGGCTGTCGGAAAATTCCAGCGGATGCGAAGTGGTGTAGCGAATGCGGTCGATGCCATCGACGGCAGCCACCACGCGGATCAGCTCGGCCAGATCGGCCAGGCGCCCGTCGTGGGTGGTGCCGCGATAGCCGTTGACGTTCTGCCCGAGCAGAGTCACTTCGCGTACGCCGTTTTCAGCGAGGTGGATGATCTCTGCCAGCACGTCGTCGAACGGTCGGCTGACTTCTTCGCCACGGGTATAAGGCACGACACAGAACGTGCAGTACTTGCTGCAACCTTCCATTACCGACACATAAGCGCTCGGGCCGTCGATACGCGGCTCGGGCAAGTGGTCGAACTTTTCGATTTCCGGGAACGAGACGTCGACTTGCGGCAGTTTGGTAATGCGCGCGGCGTCGATCATTTCCGGCAAGCGGTGCAGGGTCTGCGGACCAAACACCACGTCGACATACGGGGCGCGATCACGGATCGCCGCGCCTTCCTGGCTGGCCACGCAACCACCGACGGCGATCACCATCTCCGGGTTGGCCAGTTTCAGTTCGCGCCAGCGGCCGAGCTGGGAGTACACCCGATCCTGGGCACGTTCGCGGATCGAGCAGGTGTTGAGCAGAATCACGTCGGCGTCTTCGGCGCGGGCCGTGACTTCCAGGGCCTGATGTTCACCCAGCAGATCGACCATGCGCGAGCTGTCGTACTCGTTCATCTGGCAACCGTGGGTTTCGATGTAAAGCTTCTTGGCCATGGATTCGGATCGTCACGTGATTCAAAGAACCGCGCATTATAGGGAACATGTCCCCAGGTTCCTACCGCTGCGCGTCCGGCGGCTATGCTATAGTTCGCGCCCTCATTTTTATCCCCGATGTGTTTCCGCCCGCCATGACCAAACGCGAAGCTCCAATCTACAAGGTGATTTTCCTCAACCAGGGCCAGGTGTTCGAAATGTACGCCAAGCAGATCTATCAAAGTGATCTGTGGGGCTTCCTGGAAGTGGAAGAATTCGTCTTTGGCGAGCGCACTCAGGTGGTCGTCGATCCGAGCGAAGAAAAGCTCAAGGCGCAGTTCGAAGGCGTGGTGCGCAGCTTTGTGCCGATGCATTCGATCGTGCGCATCGACGAAGTGGAGCGCCTCGGCACACCGAAAATCAGCGAAGCGCGCGGCGGGGTTGGCAATGTGATGCCGTTCCCGGTGCCGATGCCTGAGAAGTAAGTAACGTCTAGTGCGGGTTTTTGTGGCGAGGGAGCTTGCTCCCGCTCGGCTGCGCAGCAGTCGTAAAGCCAGTCAGCGAGGTGGGTCAGAATAAAGGTGTTAGCCGGGTTTAGGGCCGCTTCGCAGCCCAGCGGGAGCAAGCTCCCTCGCCACAACCAGCCCACTGCCTGTCAGATGATGGCTCAGGGCAATGGCGAGAAAGGCGTACGCCCGTCGGCGCTCTGCAATTCCATCAGGTATTTGCGGAAAATCTGCCCGAGCACCTGGGTGGCGGTTTCGAGATCTTCGCGGGACATTTTTTCGGACACTTCGTCAGCCGTATCCAGCGCGTCTTCCGCACCGTTGACCGCCGCCATCTTCAGCACGATATACGCCTGAATGTTATTCGCTTGTACGCCTTCGCCGTGGAAGAACATCGTGCCGAGCTTGAATTGTGCCTGGGCGTGGCCTTGCAGTGAGGCCTTCTCGAAATAGCTCAGGGCTTGATTGAGGTCGCGCGGCGCATTCTTGCCGTCGTAGTAGAACTCACCCAACTCGTATTGCGCCTGCGCGTCGCCTTCATCCGCAGCCTTTTGACAGGCAGCGAGCGCCTGCGTGACGTCTTGCGGCTGAGTATTGAGGGTGCAACGACCCATCGCCGGGATCAACAACGAGTTGCCGCCTGCTTGTGCATGTGCGAGCAGGGGCTGAAGGAGCAACAGGCAGCCCAATGCAAGGGTGCGGCCGGTGCGGTTCATGAGAATCGACTTACCTCTGAAGGGCACGCGGACCCGTCGAGGGATCCAATAAGCGCGCATTATGAAATAAGCAGGGCCAACCTTACAAAGTCTTTACTCGATTTTCTGCTGCGCGGGGAATATATCGCCCACTTTAGGGGAGATTTTTGGCAGAGGCCCGGTAAAAGGGCGGGGGTGTAGGTAATTGCTGACGCTGGCAATGGCCAACGTCAGCGGTCCGGCAATTACTTCAGTGCAGCGAAGGCGCGCTCGGCGGCATCGAGGGTGATTTTCAACTCGGCGTCGCCGTGCGCGATCGAGGTGAAACCGGCTTCGAAGGCGCTCGGTGCGAGGTACACGCCACCTTCGAGCATCAAGTGGAAGAAGCGCCCGAACAGCGCAGCGTCGCTGGCCATCACGTCTTCAAAGGTAACAATGTCGTCAGCGCCGCTGAAATACAGGCCGAACATACCGCCGGCCTGAGTGGTCACGAACGGAATGCCTGCGGCGTCAGCGCGTTCTTGCAAACCGTCAAGCAGACGCGTGGTGTAATCGGTCAGTTCGGCGTGGAAGCCCGGACGACTGATCAGACGCAGGGTGGTCAGGCCGGCGGCCATGGCCAGCGGGTTGCCCGACAAAGTACCGGCTTGATACACCGGGCCGAGCGGCGCGATGCGTTCCATGATTGCGCGTTTGCCACCGAAGCAGCCGACCGGCATGCCGCCGCCGATGATCTTGCCGAAGGTGGTCAGGTCCGGGTTCACGCCGTAATGCGCTTGGGCGCCACCGAGCGCAACGCGGAAACCAGTCATCACTTCGTCGAAAATCAGCACCACGCCATGCTTGTCACAAAGGGTGCGCAGGCCTTCAAGGAAGCCCGGCGCCGGTGGTACGCAGTTCATGTTGCCGGCCACAGGCTCGACGATGATGCACGCCACTTCCTGGCCGACTTCCGCGAGCATTTTTTCAACGGCGTCGATGTCGTTGAACGGCAGGGTCAGGGTGTGTTTGGCGAACGCCGCCGGCACACCGGCCGAGCTTGGCACGCCTTGGGTCAGTGCGCCGGAACCGGCCTTGACCAGCAGGCTGTCGGAGTGACCGTGGTAGCAGCCTTCGAATTTGATGATGCTGTCGCGACCGGTGTAACCACGGGCCAGACGGATCGCGCTCATGGTCGCTTCGGTGCCGGAGCTGACCATGCGCACCATTTCCATCGATGGCACCAGCGAGCAGACCAGATCGGCCATCTCGGTTTCCATTGCGGTCGGCGCGCCGTAGGACAGGCCGTGTTGCAGCTGATTGCGCACTGCATCGAGCACTTCCGGGTGGCTGTGACCGAGGATCATCGGCCCCCAGGAACCCACGTAATCGACATAACGCTTGTCGTCTTCATCAGTGACGTAGGCGCCTTCGGCATGTTTGAAGAACAGCGGCGTGCCGCCAACGCTCTTGAATGCGCGAACCGGCGAGTTGACGCCACCGGGAATGTGTTTCTGGGCGTTGGCAAACAGGGTTTCGGAACGAGACATGATCGGGCTCTCAAAAATCAGGATTTGAACAATTCGTTGAATGCGCGGGCGCGGCGCGTCACTTCTGCTGTGCTCTCGGCACCGAACAGGCCATGCACCACGGCCAACAGATCGACGCCGTGGGCCACCAGCGGCGCGGCGTTATCCAGGCTGATGCCGCCAATCGCGCAGATCGGCAGATGCAGTGTGCGCTTGGCCTCATCGAGCAGATCGAGGCTGCAGGTCGGCGCGCCGGGTTTGGTGTTGGAGTTGAAGAAACGGCCGAAGGCGACGTAACTCGCGCCTTCCTTTGCTGCTTGTTCGGCCAGCGCAATCTGCGCGTGGCAGGTCGAACCGATGATCGCTTTCGAGCCGAGCAGGGCGCGAGTCGGCGACAGCGGGCCGTCGGTCTGGCCCAGATGTACGCCGACGTTAAGGCGTGCGGCGAGTTCGGCGTCATCGTTGATGATCAGTTGCGTCTTGTAGCGCTCGCACAGATCGCGCAGTGCTTCGGCCTCGCGCAAGCGCCGAGCCTCGTCGCTGCTCTTGTCGCGGTATTGCAGCAGGGTGACGCCGCCTTCGAGCGCCGCCTCCACGTAAAACAGAAACTTGCCGGCCAGCAATTGGCTGTCGGTGATGGCATACAGGCCACGGAGTTTCATCAGGCACACCTCACGACGTTACGAGCAGAAATCCAGCGGCAGACGACGCGGCACGAACTGGCCTTTGCCCAGTTGTTCGGCATCGCGCAGGGTGCGCCAAGTGTAATCGAGGGCGCTGCGCACGGCGCTGGCGAGGTTTTCGCCTTGGGCCAGTCGACCGGCCAAGGCGCTGGCCAGGGTGCAACCGGACCCGTGATAGCTGCCTGGCAAACGCTGGCAATAGAAGGTTTCGCGCAGGCCGTCGCGGCTGTACAGGCGATTGTGGATTTCAGTTTCGTCGCCATGCCCGCCAGTGATCAGCAGATTCTTGACGAACGGCAGGAGTTTTTCCGCGCACTCGTCCGCAGTGCCTTCCGGCAGTTCGGCGAGGATGCGTGCTTCCGGAAGATTCGGTGTGGCGATGATCGACAACGGCAGCAGACGCTCGCGCATCGCATAGCCGACTTCGTCCTTGCCCAGACGTCCGCCACCGCCGGCACGCAGCACCGGATCGCAGACCACTGGCAGATGCGGATGCGCTGAGAGCAGCTCGACCACGGTGTCGACCATCTCCAGCGAGCCGAGCATGCCCAGTTTGACGGCTGCGACTTCGGAGTCGTTGAGCACGGCATTCGCCTGCGCCAGCACCCACTCACGGTCGAGGACGCGGAAGTCCGTGACGTTGACGGTGTCTTGCACGGTCAGGGCAGTGACGGCCGGCGCCGCATGACAACCCTGCGCGAGCAGGGATTCGATATCTGCCTGCAAGCCGGCGCCACCACTGGGATCGTGGCCGGAGAGACAGAGGACAACAGGGCGGGAGCTGTAGATATTCATGGTGCGCGAGCTTACCACCAAACATCTTTTTCCGGTTCAGTGGCTGACTGGCTTGCCACAATTGATCACTGCGCAGCGGTGTCATTGTCACAATTTGACCGACTCAACAGCTCTAGCCCGCGCATCTGCTCTGTAACGCCCGTTCTAGAGCCTTTGTAGGAAATATTTCAATGGTGCTCAATGGCCATCAGCGGCTATGCTAGGCTGGATCCAAACCAATAACATTTGATACCGGTTGTACGTCTACTCAAAAGGAATGGGGGGCTTCCTGACACAACCGGACGAGCCACGCTGGGGCTTCAATGCGCTATTTTTTGATGTTGCTGTTGTGTTTGCCCCTCCTGGCAAACGCCGTCGAATTCGACGAATTCACCCAGAGCCTCCCGCTTGGGCGATCCCTGCAAGTGTTTGAGGACGCGAGCGGCACGGCGAGCATTGCCGACGTGCGTGCGCAAGCCGCTGCCGGTAACTTCAAACCCCACGACAAAGCCACGCTGAATGCCGGTTATTCGCGCTCGGCGTTCTGGCTGAAAATCGATCTGCACTACCGCCCGAGCAATCCCGCCGCCCAGCGCACGTGGTTGCTGGAACTGGCGTATCCGCCGCTCGATCATCTCGATCTGTACTTGTCCGATACCAATGGCGAGTTCCGTCTGGTGCGCCAGACCGGTGACGCATTGCCGTTCGCCAGTCGCGAGATTCGCCAGAACAATTACCTGTTCGATCTGACGTTCAAGCCTGACCAGCTACAAACCGTCTATTTAAGGCTGTCCAGCGAAGGCTCGATTCAGGCGCCGGTCACCTTGTGGTCGAGCACCGCGTATCTCGAAGATCAACCGGTGCGCCTCTACGTTCTGGGCATCATTTATGGCGTGCTGCTGGGGATGCTGGTCTACAACCTGTTCATCTACCTCAGCGTGCGCGACACCAGCTACCTGTATTACATCTTCTATATCGGCTCGTTCGGCCTCTATCAATTGTCGGTGAACGGCGCGGCGGTCGAGTATTTCTGGCCGGACAATCCGTGGTGGGCCAACGCCTCCACGCCGTTTTTTATCGGTTGCGCCGGGCTGTTCGGCAGCCAGTTCGCCCGCAGTTTCTTGCAGACCAAAATCTACAGCCCTTGGCTTGATCGCGTGCTGATCGCGCTGATCGCCTTCGGCGCCTTGGTGGTCGGTCTGTCGCTGATGACCAGTTACGCCCTGGCCCTGCGCCTGGCGACGACGCTGGCGCTGACCTTCACCGTGGTGATCTTCGCCGCCGGGATTCTCGCCTGGTGGCGCGGGCTGCGCGTGGCGCGTTACTTCATCATCGCCTGGTCGGCGTTCCTGCTCGGTGGCGTGGTCAACACGATGATGGTCCTCGGCTTGCTGCCCAACGTGTTCCTGACCATGTACGCCAGCCAGATCGGCTCGGCGATCGAAGTGGCGCTGCTGTCGCTGGCGCTGGCCGACCGCATCAACGCGATGCGCGAGCAGCAGGCGCAGACCTTGTTCGATGCCGGGCAAAAACTCGAAGTGCTCAACCAGCAACTGGCCCACAGCAACAAACTCAAGGACGAATTCCTCGCCACCCTGACCCACGAATTGCGTACGCCGATGAACGGTGTGATCGGTTCGCTGGAACTGATGCAGACCGTGGAGATGGATTCGGAGCTGGAGCAATACCAACAGACCGCCGCCAGTTCCGCGCGGGACATGATGCGCATGGTCAACGGCATCCTCACCCTCACCGAATTGCAGGCCGGCAAGCTCAAGGTTGCATCGGGCAGCTTCAGCCTGCGCGGGGTGGTCGAGGCGCTGCGTGCGCAATTCGACGGCAACGCGGCGGCCAAGTCCCTGGACTTCAAAGTCGAGGTGCTGCCGACCCTACCGGATCGCTTGCATGGCGATAGCGCGAAACTCGCGCAATGCCTCGAATGCCTGCTGGATAACGCGATCAAGTTCACCCGCGTTGGCGGTCTGGCGCTGCGCGTCACCGGCAAACCGGCGGAGGGTAATCGGATGGCGCTGACCTTCGCAGTGATCGACACCGGCATCGGCTTCACCGATCTGGGCGAGGCGACCATGTATCAGCGTTTCTTCCAGCTCGACGGTTCGATGACTCGCGAATATGGCGGGTTGGGCGTCGGTCTGGCGATTTGTCGTCAATTGGTTGAATTGCTCGGCGGCAAACTCACGCACCGTTCCGAGCCTGGCAGCGGTAGCCGCTTTCAACTGGACGTGGAGTTCGAGTTACCGGTGGTGGAAGCGGCGCCCTCGATGATTCGGGACGCCGAGCGCGCGCCGCAGGATTGCACGGTGCTGCTGGTGGACGACAACAGCGTCAATCAACTGGTGATGCGCGGCATGCTGCTCAAGCTCGGCTTTCGCGTCCGCACGGCCGACAATGCTACGGCGGCACTGGATTATCTGGAGCGTGAGCCGTTCGACGCGGTGCTGATCGATTGCCAGTTGCCGAACCTCGATGGCGCTTCGTTGTGCTGCCGCATTCGTGACTTGCCGGGATGCGCGCACCTGCCGGTGTTCATGATCGCGCTGAATCCGGATCGCGAGCATTGCGCGACCGGCGCGTTGATCGATTACCTGAGCAAACCGGTGAAATTCGAAGACTTGCGCGCCGCGCTTGAGCGACGAGTGCTGTGCGTTTGATGGGGTGAAAGCGCCGTCATTTAGGCCGATATGACACTTTGATCAGCCTCGGTGCGGTGCTTAACTGAGGCTCTGGCTGACCAAAGGAGCCCCGTCATGAACCTGCATCAGTTCGCCGAAACCCACGACGTCACCAACCAGCCGCCGTCGCTGGACGGCAGCAACCTGTACCGCATCGACCTGCCGTTGCAAGAGTGGTCGCGGCGCTTCGGGGCCGGGTGGGCCGAGTCGCGCATCGATGCCTACGGCGCACTGGCCGGCGGGCCGTTGATGGAAGCCGGGTTCCTCGCCAATCAAAACAAACCGGTATTCGCCAGCCACGACCGCTACGGTCATCGCATCGATCTGGTGGAATTTCATCCCGCTTATCACCAACTGATGCGCACTGCGATTGAACATGGCCTGACTTCGCTACCGTGGGCGCATCCACAGGACGGCGCGCATGTCGCGCGTGCATCCATGAGTTATCTGCATAGTCAGGCCGAGGCTGGCAGCGGTTGTCCGCTGACCATGACTTTTGCCAGCGTCCCGGCGCTGCGCTTGCAGCCGAATCTGGCCGAGCAGTGGCTGCCAAAAATCCTCGCCACCGAATACGACCCGCGCAATGTCGGCATGGCGCACAAGGCTGGTGTGACCATCGGTATGGCCATGACCGAAAAACAGGGCGGCACCGACGTGCGCGCCAATACCACCAAGGCTTATCCGGTCGGCGCCAGCGGGCCGGGTCAGGCTTATGAGCTGGTCGGGCACAAGTGGTTCTGTTCGGCACCGATGTGCGATGCATTCCTGACCCTGGCGCAAACCGACAAGGGCTTGACCTGTTTCCTGCTGCCACGCCATCGCCCGGACGACACGCGCAATCAGTTCTACATTCAGCGTCTGAAAAACAAACTCGGCAATCAGTCCAATGCCTCCAGCGAAGTCGAGTTCCGTGGCGCGCTGGCGTGGATGGTTGGCGAGGAAGGGCGCGGCGTCCCAACCATTATCGAAATGGTCGCGATGACCCGGTTCGATTGCATGGTCGGCTCCAGCGCTTTGATGCGTCAGGCGCTGACCCAGGCCAGCCACCACTGTGCGCATCGCACCGTTGGCGGCAAACTGCTCAGCGAACAACCCTTGATGCAAAACGTACTGGCCGATCTGGCGCTGGAAAGCGAAGCCGCGCTGGCCTTGAGTCTGCGCATGGGCAAGGCGCTGGATCATCTGGACGATCGCCACGAAGCGCAATTCGCCCGGCTGGTGACGGCGGTGGGCAAATACTGGATCTGCAAACGCGCGCCGGCAATGATCAACGAAGCGGCGGAATGCATGGGCGGCGCTGGCTATGTCGAAGACAGCATCCTGCCGCGCCTGTACCGCGAAGCGCCGGTGAATTCGACGTGGGAAGGCTCGGGCAACGTGCAATGTCTGGATGTGCTGCGAGCCCTGTCGAAGGAGCCGGGCGTGCTTGATGTGTTGTTCAGCGAATTGGGCGACGGGCATGGCGATAAACGCCTGGCGGTGCATATTCAGCAGTTGCAGGCGTCGTTCAAAGATACCAGTGACATTCAGTATCGGGCGCGGCAGTTGACCGAGGACATCGCGCTTGGACTACAAGCGAAGCTGTTGCTGGAGGCTGGGAATTCAGCGGTCAGCGATGCGTTCATCGCCAGTCGCCTGAGTGGTGGTGGCCGGGTTTATGGTGCGTTGCCACGTGGGCTGGATGTCGAAGCCATCGTCGCCCGCTCAACCCCGCAATCTTTCTGACCCAAATCGCCCAAACACCACAAAACCCTGTGGGAGCTGGCTTGCCAGCGATGGCGGTCTGTCAGTCAGCATTGATGTTGAATGCGCAGGCCTCATCGCTGGCAAGTCGAGTCGTCGCACCGCAGCTCCCACAAGGATTCGCTTTGTCTGAAAGATTAGGGTACAGCCACAACGCCACTGTTCCCGTCGCGCCACGATGCAGGCAAGATGAAGCTCTGCAAGTCAGAACACAGGAAGCTGATCGTGACCGAAGCGTTTATTGTCGTTGCAACCGCCGAACAAGCCGTGGATCGTCTGGCCGAACTGCATGAGCAGGCCACAACGGCGCTGAACTCGGCGCTCAAGCGTTACCTCAAGGATCGTGTCGAGCCGGACGCCGCGCAGCGCGCCCTGTTCCGTTATCCCGAACTGCGACTGACCTATCATTGCCATGGCGAAGTCCCGCAGACCACCCGCGCTTACGCCAAAGTGCAATTGCCGGGCACCTACAGCGTCACCGTCACCCATCCGAAAGCCTTCCGCAAATACCTGCTGGAACAGCTGGTGCCGTTGATGCACGACTTCACCGTCACCGTGGAGGTCGGCGTCAGTCAGCAGAATATTCCCTATCCGTACGTGGTCGAGCAGGGCGATGAACTGGCTGGCTCCGGCGTCACCGCAGCCGTGCTGGCGCGGGTGTTCCCGAGCACCGACCTGTCCGCCGCCACCGATGGCATTGCCGACGGTCTCTACGATTGGGAAAACACCGATCCATTGCCGCTGGCGCTGTTCGACGCAGCGCGGGTGGACTTCTCGCTGCGCCGACTGGTGCACTACACCGGCAGCGATTGGCGTCATGTGCAACCTTGGATTCTGCTGACCAACTATCACCGCTACGTTGACCAGTTCATCGTCCACGGCTTGGAGCAACTGCGCAGCGACCCGCGTTTCGTGCGCATGGTTTTGCCCGGCAACGTGATCATCGAGAAGGGCATGGATCATGGAGAAGCCTCGGCGATTGCTGCCGGCGTGGTCTGGCACCGTTACCAGATGCCGGCCTATCACCTGATCGCCAGCGATGGCCACGGGGTGACGCTGGTCAACATCGGCGTCGGCCCATCCAACGCCAAGAACATCACCGACCATTTGGCCGTGCTGCGTCCGCATTGCTGGCTGATGATCGGTCACTGCGGCGGTTTGCGTCAGTCGCAGACCATTGGCGACTACGTGCTGGCCCACGCCTACATGCGCCGCGACGGGATTCTCGACCGCGTGGTGCCGCCGAACATTCCGATCCCGGCACTCGCCGAAGTGCAAATGGCGCTGCAACAAGCGGCCGCCAACATCACCGGCGAGAAGGGCGACGACCTGAAAAAACGCCTGCGCACCGGCACCGTGTTGACCTACGACGACCGCAACTGGGAATTGCGCTGGGCCCAAGAGCGTCCGCTGATCAACCTGTCCCGCGCCGTGGCAGTGGACATGGAAAGCGGCACGATTGCCGCGCAGGGTTATCGCCTGCGCGTGCCGTACGGCACATTGCTTTGCGTATCGGACAAACCGCTGCACAGTGAAATCAAACTGCCGGGTTCGGCCAACGCGTTTTATGAGCGCGCGGTCAGCCAGCACTTGAAGATCGGAATCGAAGCGGTCGATCTGCTGCGCACCGAACTCAACTCGCTGCACTCGCGCAAACTGCGCAGCTTCGACGAACCGCCGTTCCGCTAACGGTTTGTCGTGGTCATTTGGCGGTCGGGGCACTAGCATTGTCAGCCCTGATCGCTAAATGTCTTCTTTCTTATGTCGCGTCCCCCACGTCCACCTTCCCGCCACCCCGGCGCGAAGCCAGCTCCCTCCGCCCCACGGCGCGTCGCCAAAGCACCGCCGGCCGAGCCGAAGCTGATCCTGTTCAACAAACCGTTCGATGTGCTTACGCAATTCAGCGACGGCGAAGGGCGGGCGACGCTCAAGGATTACATCGACGTGCCGGGAATTTATCCGGCGGGGCGGCTGGATCGCGACAGCGAAGGTTTGCTGCTGTTGACCAACGATGGCCAGTTGCAGGCGCGGATCGCCGATCCGAAACACAAACTGGCGAAAACCTATTGGGTGCAAGTCGAAGGCGAGCCGACTGCCGAACAGTTGCAGCGTCTGCGCGATGGCGTCGAGCTGAATGACGGCATGACCTTGCCGGCCGAGGCGCGACAACTCGACGAACCTGAGCTGTGGCCACGCAACCCGCCGGTGCGCTTTCGCAAAAGCGTGCCGACCAGTTGGCTGGAATTGGTGATTCGCGAGGGGCGTAATCGTCAGGTTCGGCGGATGACCGCGGCAGTGGGTTTGCCGACGTTGCGTCTGGTGCGGGTCAGGATTGGCGACTGGAGCATCGAAGGGCTCGATCAGGGCCAGTGGAAAGAAGCGCCGGCACGCTTATAAGGCGCCGGATTCGATCAGGCCGATCACCACGCTTTTGATGATGAACGCGGCCACGCCCAGGCCCAGCACGAAAAACAGAATGAACGAGCCAAAGCGCCCTGCCTTGGACTTCTTCGCCAGATCCCAGACGATGAAACCCATGAAAATGATCAGGATGCTGACCAGGCCGGTCATCATCCACTCTTCAAGTAGTGCAGGATCCATCGGGGTTCTCCGGCGCAGTTGGGGCTGAAAGGGCGGGCGGGATTATACGCCATGGGTGAATCGTCGAGCATTGACCTGCCGCAGTCCCGTGGCGAGGGGATTTATCCCCGTTCCAGTGCGCAGCACTGGCAAAAATCCATGTTGATGCGGGGATTTTTGGGGCTGCTTCGCAACCCATCGGGGATAAATCCCCTCGCCACAAAAGCAATTAGCTACGCAGATGAGTCAGCGGCAATTCAGTGCTGTTCAAAACCTGATTCAGCACAAAACTCGAGCGCACACTCGTCACCCCGTCAATCCGCGTCAAATGCCCCAGCAGCAATTTCTGATAGTGATCCATGTCTGGCACCACTACCTTCAGTTGATAGTCGGCATCCACGCCCGTCACCAGACTGCACTCCAGCACCTGCGGCAACGTGCGAATCGCCGCTTCGAAATTCTCGAAACGCTCCGGCGTGTGCCGATCCATGCCGATCAGTACATAAGCCGTCAGGCTCAGACCAAGCATCTTGCGATCCAGCAGCGCGACCTGACGCGAGATGTAGCCGTCGTCTTCGAGTTGCTTGACCCGGCGCGAGCACGGCGAGGGCGACAGACCGATGCGCTCGGCCAGTTCCTGGTTGGAGATGCGGGCGTCGCGCTGCAATTCCGCCAGAATGCTCAGGTCGTAACGGTCGAGTTTGCTCATCAATCGGTCCTTTGTCGTAACTATTGCGGCGGATTATCTATCCAGGGTTAAAAATTGCGCAAGTGGTGTTTATTCGAGCAATCTTCGCAATCCTGTGTCGCAGCCTCGGGCCTATTCTTAACACCAGAATCACTGCTCGGTAACACAGTCCACGCGGCCCGCCCAATCCGGCCTGCCGCGGCCGCCACCCCCACCGGGGCTGGGCCGGCCCCCGAGCTGCACACTGTCCACAAGACGGCGTGAGGTGAGCCGACGTCATAAGCGTCGAGCCAGGACGCAATTCTCTAGAAGGGAGGCCGACGGGTCTCCCTTTTTTCTTGCGCGCGATTTACTGCCCCAGCGCTCAATAAATAAGTTGCGTGACTGATAACCTGTAGCAGAACCCGGTGTGTATTTGCCCGGTCTTAGCTACACGCCATTCTTAATCACAGGCCTGAGCCGCAGTGAGGAATTTCATGAAGTCGCGCATCTGGCAGCTGGCCGGTGTTGGTTTGCTGTGTGTGAGTGTCAGTGCGCAAGCACTTGCCGATGATCCCGAGAGCCGCAGCCCGCAGAACAACGAAATCATTCGTGGCGACAACAGCCGCCAGTTCGAGCGCAACGGACAGCCGCAGCATAACGGCCAATGGCAGAACCAGAACCAAAACCAAAACCAGAACCGTCCGGCGTACAACCCCAACCCGGTGCGCCAGCCGCCACCGCCGCCGCAATTGCCGGCCAACAGCCTGCCGATCCAGCCGCGCCCCGATGCCGTGCGCCAGACTCAGGAACCACGCCAGGGTTACTACCGCGACGAGCGCCCACAAAACGGCCACAACCAGCAATGGCAGACCGGCAACCGTCCCAACGACAATCGCTGGCCCGGTCGCCCACAGGGACACGGCAACGGCTGGGGGCCTGGCCCGCAATATCGGCCGGGGCATGTGATCGACCGGTTCCCGGATCGTGACTACCGCGTGCCGTATCGCGGCCAGGATTATTTCTACTCCGGCGGCTACTGGTATCGCCCGCAAGGCCCGCGTTACATCGTGGTCCAGCCGCCGCGCGGGATTCGTACGCAGTACCTGCCGGATTACGCGCGCGAAGTGTGGATCGGCGGTTCGCTGCTGTTCCTCGCCGCGGGTTCGTATTACGCCTATCAAGAGACCACGCAGGATTATGTGGTGGTCGAGCCGCCGGTGCAGCAGCAACCGCAGCCGACCAGTAATGGCTACGACGTCGAAGCGTACCCGGCCAACGGCCAGTCGCCGCAGCAAGTGCAGCAGGACGGTTATCAGTGCTATCAGTACGCGGTGCAGCAAAGCGGTTTCGATCCGCGCACTGCGACCTACCAGCCGGCGCCCGAAGTGGTTCAGGCTTACCGTCAGGCGCAGGGCAGTTGCCTGAGCAGTCGCGGATATCAGGTCAACTTCTGAGCCCGAGCGGCGTTGACCACTTCCTGCGGGTCGGCGTGCACCAGCACTTCGGCCTTTGGGTAAGCGGCGTGAATCGCATCCGCCGCATGATCGCTGATGCCGTGGGCGACTGACAACGTCAGTTCCCCGGGCAATTCCAGGTGCAACTGCACGAACCAGTGATTGCCGGAAATCCGCGTGCGCAGATCGTGCGCACCGAGTACTCCGGGCACACCGCAGGCCAATTGCAGCATGTGCTCGCTGACGTCCGTCGGCAGTTCCTCATCCATCAGCACCGAAAAACTTTCGCGGGCGATCTGGATTGCGCTCCACAAAATGTACACCGCGATGCCCAGACCGAACCACGCATCCAGTTGATCAAAACCCAATCCGGCCAGCACCAGCGCAATCAGAATGCTGCCGTTGAGCAACATGTCCGAACGGTAATGCAGCGAGTCCGCGCGCACCGCGTTGGAGCCGGTTTCCCTTATCACCCGATGCTGCAACATCAACAGCGCCAAGGTCAGCCCCAGCGAAAACACGATCACGCCAATGCTCAGCCACGGCGCGCCGAGGGGCTGCGGGTTGTTCAGTCGCTCGTAGGCCTGAAACGCAATCAGCACGGCGCTGCCACCAATGAATAGCGCCTGCGCCATGCCGGCCAGCGATTCCGCTTTGCCGTGGCCATAACGATGATCGTCGTCCGCCGGACGCAGCGCGTAATGCACCGCGAGCAGATTGAGCACCGACGCCACGCCATCCAGCGCCGAATCGGTGAGGCCGGCGAGCATGCTCACCGAGCCGCTCAACCACCAGGCGATGGCTTTGGCGACGATCAGCGTGCAAGCCACCGCCACCGAGGCGCGGGTCGCCAGCCGCAGCAGGCGGGCGTGTTCGGGGCTGGATGTCATGGGTGCATCGATTCCTTATGCGGCAGGTTGCAGGCCGAACATCGCCAGTTGCTGAGTGCTGCCCTTGTGCTGGATCAGGCGCGGATCATCCAGTGGCAAGTTACGGCCCAACTCGCTTTCGAGAATAGCCTGCAACTTGAGGTTATCGACCTGACCGTCCGGGCCGATGGCTTGCTTGAGCTTGGCCGGATCGACTTGGGCGGTGTGGCCCGGTTCGAAATAGATCGCGCCAGTGGCGAAGTCCACGGCAAACGCAATCAGGCCAGGAACGATGTAGAACAACAGGCCGACGGCATCGAGCACGGCAATCGCCGGGTCAATCTTGCCATCGATCTGGCCGCGCCGGTCGGGATAGAAAATCGAGCCGCACGCGGTGATTTGCGTGAGCAGGGTGGCAACCAGTACACCGCCAATCAGGCGAAAAGGTAAGCGCATGGGAAATCTCCTGAGTCATCTATTAACGAAGCGTAGTCGGGTGAAGTTAAGACCCTGACGAACGCCCGGCAGTTCGCCGTTATACTCGGCCCTCTGTTCTGGAGCCAGCATGATTTCTTTACCCATCGACGAAGTTTTACCCGCCCTGCGTGAAGCCTTGGCGACACGCAACGAAGCCGTGCTTGAAGCGCCGCCCGGCGCCGGTAAAACCACCCGCGTGCCGTTGGCCCTGCTCAATGAAGCATGGCTGAACGGGCAGACCATCCTCATGCTCGAACCACGGCGACTCGCCGCCCGCGCTGCTGCCGAACGATTGGCCAGCGAGCTTGGGGAGAAGGTCGGCGAAACCGTCGGTTATCGCATTCGCCTCGACAGCAAGGTCGGCCCCAACACGCGCATCGAAGTGGTCACCGAAGGCATCCTCACCCGGCGTTTGCAGGACGATCCGGCGCTGGACGGCGTGGGTCTGCTGATCTTCGACGAGTTCCACGAACGCAGCCTCGACGCCGACCTCGCGCTGGCGCTGAGTCTGAACGGTCGCGAGCTGTTTCGCGATGAACAACCGCTGAAGATTTTGCTGATGTCGGCCACGCTTGAAGGCGAGCGCTTGTCCGGATTGCTCGACGACGCGCCGATCCTGCGCAGCGAAGGGCGCATGTACCCGGTGACGATGCGCTGGGGCCGGCCGTTTCAGCCCGGCGAATACATCGATCAGCGCGTGACACAAACTGTGCTCGAAGCGCTGAACGATGAAACCGGCAGCCTGCTGGTGTTCTTGCCGGGGCAAGCGGAGATCCGTCGCGTTCATCAACAGTTGGTGGATGCCATCGGCGAGAAAAGCAATGTCTTGCTCTGCCCGCTGCACGGTGAACTGGATCTGAACGCACAACGCGCCGCCATCGACCCGGCGCCGCCCGGCCAGCGCAAAGTGGTGCTGGCGACCAATATCGCCGAGACCAGCCTGACCATCAATGGCGTGCGCGTGGTGATCGATGCCGGACTGGCGCGGGTGCCGCGTTTCGATCCGGGCAGCGGCATGACCCGCCTCGACACTCAGCGCATCTCCAGGGCCAGCGCCACCCAGCGCGCCGGTCGCGCCGGTCGCTTGGAACCGGGCGTGTGTTATCGCCTGTGGTCGCAGGATCAACACGAACAACTGGCGGCCTACGGCAGCGCGGAAATTCTCTCGGCGGACCTGGCCGGGTTGGCGTTGCAACTCGGTCGCTGGGGCGTGACGCCGCAGGATCTGGTCTGGCTCGATGTGCCCCCAGCCGCAGCCTATGCACAGGCGCAGGATCTGTTGCAGCGCCTCGGTGCGCTGGATGGCGAAACCCTCAATCGTCACGGTCAGGCGATGGCCGAATTGCCGGCGCATCCGCGCATCGCGCATTTGCTGCTGCGCGGTCAGGCATTGGGGCTGGCGACAATGGCCTGCGACGTCGCCGCACTGCTTGGCGAACGCGACATTTTGCGTGGCGCCGGCGCGGACCTGCATAGCCGTTTGGTGCTGTTGTCCGGCGAAGAACGTGCGGCCCGTGGCGCGCAGGGCGGCGTGCAGCGTGCGCGGCAACTGGCGCGGCAATATCGCGGTTATCTGCGCGGCAAAGCCACTGAGCCGGTCAGCGATCCCGATCATCCGCGTTGGCTCGGCGCGCTGCTGGCGCTGGCCTACCCGGATCGCGTCGCGCAGCAGCGGCGCGCCGGAGGTGCTGAATACCGTCTGGCCAACGGTCGCGCGGCGCTGTTCGCCGAGGCCGACAGTTTGATGAAACAAGCATGGATCGTCATCGCCGACCTCGGCAGCCGTCAGGGCCAGCGCGAGGAACGGATTTATCTGGCGGCGGATTTTGATCCGGCGCTGTTCGACTCAGTGCTCGCCGAGCAGGTGCACAGCGTCGATCAACTGGACTGGGACGAACGCGAAGGCGTATTGCGCGCCGAGCGTCAGCGCAAGGTCGGCGAACTGATCCTCAGACGCGAACCGCTGACCGGTCTCGACGAGAATGCGCGCAGTCAGGCACTGGTCAATCTGGTGCGGCGCAAAGGTCTGGAGCTGCTGCCGTGGACCCCGGAACTGCGCCAGTGGCAGGCGCGAGTGGCGCTGTTGCGTCAACTGGATCTGAGCGCAAAGGGCGAGAGCCAATGGCCGGATGTCAGCGACGCGACGCTGCTGAAAACCCTCGAACACTGGCTTATGCCGTATCTGGGCAAGGTCTCGCGACTGAGTCATTTCGCCAACCTGGACCTGTCGAGCATCGTGCGCAACCTGCTGCCATGGCCGTTGCCGCAACAGCTCGATGAACTGGCACCGCATCATCTGAGCGTACCGTCGGGTTCATCGATTCGCCTGGATTACAGTGAGCACCCACCGATTCTCGCGGTGCGTTTGCAGGAGTTGTTTGGCCTGGCCGAGACGCCGCGAATTGCCGGCGGGCGGCAGGTGGTGAAGTTGCATCTACTGTCACCGGCGCGGCGGCCGGTGCAGGTGACGCAGGATCTGGCCAACTTCTGGCGCAGCACTTATGCCGAAGTGAAGAAGGATTTGAAGGGGCGTTATCCGAAGCACTATTGGCCGGATGATCCGCTGGTGGCTGAGGCCACTGCACGGGCTAAACCGCGTGGCACCTGAGGATCAAAAGATCACAGCCTCGTTGCACTCGACAGCCCCTTGGGATGGGTAATCAAGGGGCGGCGGGCAACAGGAACCGTGCAATCACCGGCAAGTGATCGGAGATGCGCAAGGTATCGTCCTGGCGCACCGTCGCTTGAATGCGTTTGATCTTGGCGCTGTAGAACAGATAGTCGACGGTGCGATCCGGGCCATTCAGGCCGGGGTCGTTGGGGTAGTGCGTCAGCCAGCGTGCGCGGTCGATGCCGCTGGCCTCGTTGTTGGTCGGGATCATCGGATACTTGTCCCACAGCAGATGCAGCGCGCTGTCGGCGGAGTAGGGCGTGCGTTGTTCGGCCGGCAGGCGTCGATACTGGCCGAGCGGCAATAGATTGAAGTCGCCGCCGATCACCCACGGTGTGCCACGGCTTTCGTATTTATCGAGGACTTTGGCCACCGCCGTCACTTGCGCTTGCAGGGTGTCATCAGATTGGCTGGCGCGATCCAGATGAGTGTTGAAAACCGTCAACTGGCTGCCGTCGCTGAGTGGCAGGGTGGTCGCGAGCAAGGCGTTTTTTGGCTGGAACTGGCGGCTGATGAAGTTGGATGGTTCGACCGGTAATTGCAGGCGTTCGGCGTGTTCGATGCGATAGCGACTGAGGGTCGCCAGTTGCCGGCCGACACTGCCGAAGATGTGCCGGTCAGGCACGAAATCAGCCTTCCAGTCGAAAGCGCTGACGCTGCACGGGTACAGATCGGCGACCCGTTCCTGCAACAGTTTCAACTGATTCTGATAGTCGCTGGCCTTGGCCCCGTCATCGAGTTCCTGCAACAGCACCACATCGGGCTGCTCGTCGCGGATCACCCGCGCCACTTCGTCGAGGCTGAAGGCCATGTCTTCGCGGGTCGGCGCTTCATCGTCGCCCTGAGCCAGATCATTCCAGAACACATAACGTTTGCCGGCCAGGTACTGCACGTTCCACGTCATGACTTTCATGGCTTGACCTGGCATCAGCGTCGGCGGCTGGCCGGAGCAACTGATCGGCAGAGTCTCGCGGGCGTCGGGGCGCCAGGTCAGGCTGTAGATCAACACGCCGATCACGGCGAGGGCGAGCAATACCAGCAGCAGGGTGTAACGCAGTAGACGGGTCATGGCTCGGCTTATAGCGATACGAAAGTGGCCCCGAGCATACCCGAGTGCAGGCCGTGCGCCCAAGCGCCTGCGCAGTCAGACGGTTCCGTTTTGTTTGTCGGGCGATTCACTGATCAGCATGAACAGGCGAAACAGCACCACGCTGGTGAACAGTTGCAGGAAGCTGTGGGCGCTGTCGATGAGGATCGCGATCAACGGATTCTGCGGGTCCGGATACACCTCCAGCGTCAATCCCTTGAGCAGCCACAGCGGCGCCATCACGCACAGGATGCACACCAGAATCCGCAGAAAATGCCCACGGCTCAAGCGCAGGCTTTCCTTCATCGCCTGCAACGGGCTGAAGCCGCGCAGCACCAGCAGGTATTCGCCAAATGCCAGGGTGACCATCAGCCACAGCCCCGGCAGGAAATACAGCGACAGGCCGAGCAGAATCAGCAAGGTATTGAGGGCGGTGAGCAAGGCGAAACGTGGCCACAACGTGGCGGCCATCGCCAGCAAGTCGCGATTACGCGGCGACTCGCCACGGCTGCGCGCATCGAGAAACAGAATCAGCGCGGCGGTGTACAGCGGATACACCAGCAGGCCGACGATGATGCTGATCGCCGAGTAGTCCTGCGACACGTCAGCGTGATCGACCACCTGTTGCAGCACCGCTTCAAAGATCACCAGCGGCAGACACAACTGGACGATCCGGCCCAAATGGCGTTTGAAGAAATACAGGGAGTCACGCAGTACATCGAAGGCATTCATCGGTCGGATCGCAGGTCGAAAACAGTGGCCCACTTTAACCGATGATGGCTTTTGCTGCGCAAACGTAAACGTTCGGTAAAGGTCATTGAAACATCTTGTCACTGCCTCCATTACGGAAGGGCACCTTGCTCGGATCGGGCGAGGGCAACGTTATCTCCGGCAATCTACGAGGTCGCCATGAACAGCGAAGAACAAACCCTGATCGATGGACTGTTTTCCCGGCTGCAACAAGCCGAAACGGAGGCAGCCCCGCGCGACGCCCAGGCCGAAACGCGGATCAAGGAACACCTGATGCGCCAGCCGGCGGCAGGTTATTTCATGACCCAGGCGATTCTGGTGCAAGAAGCTGCGCTCAAGAGTCTTGATGAACAGAACAAACAGCTGACCCAGCAAGTTCAACGTTTGCAGGCTGAGTTGCAATCGGCCAAAGCGCAGGGGACTGCTCCGGCGGCGAGTGGCGGCGGGTTTTTGTCGAGTATTTTTGGCGGTAATTCGCGTCCGGCTCAGAGCGCGCCAGTGTCGACGGGCGGCTGGCGTGAACCGGCACCGCAGCAGAATTTTGGTGCGGCACCTCCACAACAGAATTTCGGCGCGGCGCAGCCCAACTTTCCCGCGCCGCAAGCAGGCGGCAGCGGTTTCCTTGGTGGCGCGCTGAAAACGGCTGCGGGTGTAGCCGGTGGCGTGATGCTGGCGCAAGGCATCAGCAGCCTGTTCCATCACAACCAGCAGCCGGAAGAAATCGTTGAAGTGATCAAAGAAGAGCCGGCCCAGGTCAGCGACCAGAGCAACAACGGCTGGGGGGATGATCAGCACATGGCCAATAACGATAGCCAGGGCGGGTTCACCGACACCGACTACAGCGATGACAACTCATCGTTCTTCAGCGATGACGATTCGTTCGTCTGATAAGCGGTCGACACCAACCACTGTGGCGAGGGAGCTTGCTCCCGCTGGGGCGCGAAGCGGCCCTTTCTTTTAAAGGAAAGGTCTGCTGCGCAGTCCAGCGGGACGGTGCGACGATTCGACAAGCTCCCTCGCCACACTGCGTTTACTGGCATACTGAGCGCCTTTTTCAGGCCCCCCGCGCCTGATCCCGCTCATGCGCTTGCGCGCCCAGAGGAACTCCGGTGAAAAAAATCGCAGTGTTCGCCGATGTACAGAACCTCTATTACACCGTGCGTCAGGCCTATGGTTGCCACTTCAACTATGCGGCGCTGTGGGCGGACATCAGCAAGGACGGGCAGATCGTCGAGGCCTACGCCTACGCGATCGACCGTGGTGACAGCAAGCAGCAGCAGTTTCAGCAGATCCTGCGCAACCTCGGTTTCATCGTGAAGCTCAAGCCCTACATCCAGCGCAGCGACGGTTCGGCCAAGGGCGACTGGGACGTGGGCATCACCCTCGACATCATGGACGCTGCCGATCACGTCGACGAAGTGGTACTGGCCTCCGGTGATGGCGATTTCGACATGCTGCTCGAGCGCATCATCAGCAAACACGGGGTACAAGCAGTCGCCTACGGCGTGCCAGGCCTGACCGCCAACTCGCTGATCCGTGCCGCCAGCCGTTATGTGCCGATTGAAGGCGCACTGCTCCTGAAAAATTGAGCGGAACCTGAAGAATTGATTTGGAGTTGAACCCGGTTTGGAACGCATTGCAGTCATCGACTTTGAAACCACCGGCCTCTCGCCGAACAGCAGTTGCCGGGCCACGGAAATCGCCGTGGTCATGCTGGAAAACGGCCGTATCGTCGAGCGTTACCAGAGCCTGATGAACGCTGGCGTACGCGTCCCGGCGTTCATCGAGCAACTGACCGGCATCAGCAACGCCATGCTGCGTACCGCGCCATCCGCCGAGCAGGTGATGAACGAGGTCAACGAATTCGTCGGCTGCACGCCATTGCTCGCGCACAACGCCTCGTTCGACCAGAAGTTCTGGGACTTCGAACTCGGCCGCATCAAACGCACCCGCCTGCAAAACTTCGCCTGCTCGCTGCTACTGGCGCGCCGGCTGATGCCCGCCGCGCCGAACCACAAACTCGGCACCCTCACCACCTTCGCCCGCCTGCCGCACACCGGCCAGGCTCACCGGGCCATGGCCGACGCCGAAATGGCGGCCAACCTGATGGCGCATCTGGCTGGGGAGCTGCGGGAAAAACATGGAGTGCGCGAGTTGAATCATGATTTGCTGTGCAAGTTGCAAAAAATCCCGGCGGCGAAAGTCGGCGAGCATTTGCAGCGTTACAGATGATCGTGACCCTTACTTGCCGTTACCTTCGATGTGCCCCAACGGCACGCGCTTCTCTATCGCACTCGACAACACAATCGACGTCTTGCTGAAGCCGAATTTCGCCACCCGATTGATCAGATCCTCCAGCTCGGGCATCGAACCCACTGCGGCTTTCATGATCACGCACGGATCGCCCGTCACTCGAAAGCACTCGGTCAGCTGTGGAATTTTCACCAGTTCGTCGTACACCTTCTGACTGCCGTGCTGGTTCAGGCGCAGTTCGATTACACACTGGATTGGCAAGCCGATTTTCGACAGGTCGATGTTCGCCTGATACCCGGTGATCACGCCGCTGGCTTCAAGTTTGGCCACGCGCTCGGCGACGGCGGGGGCGGAGAGGTTAACTTTGCGCGCCAGGTCGGCGTAGGACGCACGGCCGTTTTCGAGCAAGGCGCTGAGCAACATGCGATCGTATTTGTCCATGATGAAATTCCCGAAAAAGCCAATCCTTCGAAATCGCGGTAAATGCCGCTGATCTCCGTGATTTCAAAAGTGTACCGGCGCGATAAACAGGTTTTGTAACTTATTTTTGCCCGCTGGCCTTTCTAGAATAACCAATCCCCTGTCTCTGACATTCGAGCTGCCCATGTCCGCCCTGCGCCGTTTTTCCTTGCCGCTGATCGCCGCGTTTTTCGCGTTGTATGTGATTTGGGGCTCGACCTATCTGGTGATCCGTATCGGCGTCGAATACTGGCCGCCGCTGATGCTCGGTGGTGTGCGCTTCGTGATTGCCGGCAGCCTGATGTATACGTTCCTGCGCTGGCGCGGGGTGCCGGCGCCGACGTGGGCGCAGTGGAAAGCGGCGGGGATGATCGGGATTTTGTTGCTGAGTTGCGGCAACGGCGCGGTGACCCTGGCCGAGCACAGCGGGGTGGCTTCGGGCGTTGCGGCGTTGGCGGTGGCGACGGTGCCGCTGTTTACGCTGCTGTGCGGCTATTTCTGGGGCGCGCGCAATACCCGTCTTGAATGGGCTGGAGTGGTGCTGGGCATTATCGGCATCGCCATGCTCAACATGGGTTCCAACCTGCAATCGAGTCCGTTCGGTGCGACGTTGCTGATTTTTGCCGCGGCTGCCTGGGCCTTCGGTTCGGTGTGGAGCAAACACTTGCCGCTGCCGCAGGGCGCGATGGCCAGCGCGGCGGAAATGCTCGTTGGCGGCGTGGTGCTGTTGATCGGCAGCGCGCTCAGCGGCGAACACTTGCAAGCTGTGCCGCCGCTGGAAGGCTGGCTGGCGCTGGCGTATCTGATCTTCTTCGGCTCGATCATCGCCTTCAACGCTTATATGTATCTGTTGAAAAACGTGCGACCAGCGGCGGCTACGAGTTATGCCTACGTCAATCCGGCGGTGGCGGTGTTGCTGGGGATCGTGTTTGTCGGCGAGACCATTGGTATAGAAGAAGCACTGGCGATGCTGGTGATCATCAGCGCTGTGGTGCTGATCAGTCTGCCGCAGTGGCGTCGCAAGCCGCCGCAGCCCGTGGCGACCAAGCCTGTGGCCGTGGCGGAAGAATCGACTGTGAATTAGGGTAAACTGCGCGTCATTACGCATTCGTTTTGCACAATCGCGCTGAATTTTCCTACGGTACTTCCATGACTTTCGCCTCCCTTGGCCTGATCGAACCCTTGCTGCGCTCCCTCGAGACGCTCGGCTACCAGACCCCGACGCCGGTGCAGGCGCAAGCCATTCCGGCGGTGCTGGCCGGTCGCGACCTGATGGCTGCGGCCCAGACCGGCACCGGCAAGACCGCCGGTTTCGCCTTGCCGTTGTTGCAGCTGCTGAGCATGGAAGGGCCGAAAGTCGCTGCCAACTCGACGCGCGCGCTGATTCTGGTGCCGACCCGCGAACTGGCCGAGCAGGTTCACGAAGCCGTGCGTCAGTACGCCGAGAACCTGCCGCTGCGCACCTATGCGGTGTATGGCGGCGTGAGCATCAACCCGCAAATGATGAAGCTGCGCGGCGGCGTCGATGTGCTGGTGGCGACGCCGGGTCGCTTGCTCGACCTGTACCGCCAGAAGGCGCTGAAATTCAATCAGTTGCAAACCCTGGTGCTGGATGAAGCCGACCGCATGCTCGACCTGGGCTTCTCTGAAGAACTGGGCAACATCTACCGCGCGCTGCCGAAAAAACGTCAGACGCTGCTGTTCTCCGCGACCTTCTCCGATGACATCCGCCTGCTGGCCGGGCAGATGCTCAACGATCCGCTGAGCATCGAAGTCAGCCCACGCAACGTTGCCGCCAATACCGTCAAGCAGTGGGTGGTGACGGTGGACAAGAAGCGCAAGGCTGAACTGTTCGTGCACCTGATGCGCAAAAGCAAGTGGAAGCAAGTGCTGGTGTTCGCCAAGACCCGCAACGGCGTGGATGCGCTGGTGGAAAAACTTCAGGGCCTCGGCGTGAACGCCGACGGTATCCACGGCGACAAACCGCAAGCGACCCGTCAGCGCGCGCTGGACCGCTTCAAGGCGAGTGAAGTGCAGATTCTGGTGGCGACCGATGTTGCCGCCCGTGGTCTGGACATCGAAGATCTGCCGTTGGTGGTCAACTTCGACCTGCCGATCGTGGCCGAGGATTACATCCACCGTATTGGCCGCACTGGCCGCGCCGGCGCGACTGGCGAGGCGATTTCGCTGGTGTGTGCCGATGAAGTGAACATGTTGTCGGCGATTGAAACGCTGACCCGCAGCACCTTGAAGCGCGAGATCGAGCCGGACTTCGTGCCTGAGCATCGGGTGCCGGAAACGGATGCCAGCGGTCAGGTGATCAAGAAACCGAAGAAACCGAAAAAGCCCAAGGTTTCCGGTGGCGGCAAGCGCAATCTGGGTAAGTGGGTGGACAGCGGGGATACGCCGGCGCCTGAGGTGGCGGTGAAGCCTGTGCGTAAGGTGCCGGTGTTCAATACTGGGCCGCGTAAGCGTAAGCCTTAAGGGTTTAAGGTCAAAGGCGAAGAGCCCCTCACCCTAACCCTCTCCCGGAGGGAGAGGGGACTGATTGGGGGATGCCTCAGAAATCCATCGACCTGACCCTGCTTTACCGAATCCATAATCGACTTGGTCATTCAGGTCGATGTATGACGCCAGACACCTCGGTCGGCTCCCTCTCCTGGGGGAGAGGGCTGGGGTGAGGGCAATGGGTACACTCAATTCCCGCGCCGTAACCACTCCAGCATTCCAAAACCCGCCGCCCGCCCACTGGCAAAACACCCCGTCAGCAAATACCCGCCAGTCGGCGCCTCCCAATCAATCATCTCCCCCGCACAAAACACCCCCGGCAACGCCTTAAGCATCAACCGCTCATCCATCGCCTCGAACGTCACCCCGCCCGCACTGCTGATCGCCTCATCCAGCGGCCGGGTTCCCACCACCGTCAGCGGCAACGCCTTGATCGCCCGCGCCAACAGCGCCGGGTCGGCAAACGTCGCCGCATCAGTCAGCTCGCGTAACAACGCCGCTTTCACCCCATCAATCCCCAACTGACTGTGCAGATGCTTGGCCATCGAGCGCGAGCCACGCGGTTTGCTCAGCGCAGCCTGAACCTTATCCACAGGCCGCCCCGGCAGCAGGTCAATATGGATCGTCGCCGAGCCATGCTGATTGATCGCCTCACGCATCGGCGCCGACAAGGCGTAAATCAGACTGCCTTCAATCCCGGTCGCGGTGATCACGCATTCACCCAGACGCGGGATGTCGTCGTTCAAACCAATGGCAATATTTTTCAGCGGCGCGCCAGCGAATTTGCTTACGAGCAATTCGCTCCATGCCTGCACTTCGAAGCCACAATTACTCGGCTGCAACGGCGCCAGTCCTACACCGCGTTGCTCCAGCGCGAGCATCCAAGCGCCGTCGGAACCCAGCCGTGACCAACTGCCGCCGCCGAGGGCGAGCAGGGTGGCGTCAGGCTTCAGGGTTTTCTCGCCGTCCGGGCTGTCGATGCGCAGCGCGCCGTGTTCATCCCAACCGAGCCAGCGGTGGCGGGTGTGGATAACTACGCCGCTGTCGCGCAGGCGTTTGAGCCAAGCGCGCAGGAGGGGCGCGGCTTTCATGTCGGTGGGAAATACGCGGCCGGAGCTGCCGATGAAGGTTTCGATGCCCAGATCGTGAATCCAGCGGCACAACGCATCGGCGTCGAACGCGCGCAGCAGCGGGGCGATTTGCGGGGCGCGTTCGGCGTAGCGCGCGAGGAACGCCGGATACGCTTCGGAATGGGTGATGTTCATACCGCCGACGCCAGCGAGGAGGAACTTGCGACCGACCGAGGGCATGCCGTCGTACAGATCGACGCTTACGCCGGCCTGACTCAACACTTCGGCCGCCATCAGGCCAGCGGGGCCGCCACCAATGATGGCGACGCGAGCGGGAAGGGCGGCGGGAGTCTGAGTCATGGCGGGATTTTCGGCAGTGCGGAATAAGCCGCGCATTCTAGCAGCACCGCCGATTGCCGGGCCTGATCAAAAAATAACCAGTGCGTCGTGAGCTATGGCCAGTAAGGCCTGTAGTCCCTTTCACTCAGGTTATCCACAGGCCGTTCCACAGCGATTGTGGGTAACGCAGCACAACTCAATGACAACCGAATGACTGCCAGACCCGCTGCGCGCTGTGATGGAGGATGCCGTGACGGCGGGCGAGGGCCTGGCGATCCTTGCTGTAACCGCCGCCGATCACGCCAACCAGCGGGATGTCGCGGCCCAGGCAATGGCGCATCACGCTTTCATCGCGGGCGGCGACACCTGCGTCGGTCAGTTGCAGATAACCGAGGGCATCGTCCTTGTGTACGTCGACCCCCGCGTCGTACAGCACCAGATCCGGTTGATACAGCGGCAGCAAATAGTTGAGCGCATCGTCGACGACGTTCAGGTAATCGGCATCGCCCATGCCTTTGGGCAGTGGAATATCCCAGTCACTTTCCGCTTTGCGTGCAGGAAAGTTCTTTTCGCAGTGCAGGGAAACGGTGATCGCTTCCGGGGTGTTGTGCAGAATCCGTGCGGTGCCATCGCCCTGATGCACGTCGCAATCGAAGATCAGCACGCGGTTGACCCGACCGCTTTGCAGCAGGTACTGGCTGATGATCGCCAGGTCGTTGAAGATGCAGAACCCGGCCGGGTAGTCGTAATGCGCGTGATGCGTACCGCCGGCGAGGTGACAGGCGAGGCCATGCTCCAAAGCTTTTTCCGCCGCCAGCAACGAGCCACCAACTGCGCGCACCGTACGCCGCGCCAGCGCTTCGCTCCACGGCAGGCCGAGGCGCCGCTGGTCTTCGCGGGACAACTCGCCGCTCATGTAACGTTCGATATAGCTACGGTCATGGGCGAGGGCGAGGATGTCGTTCGGGCACAGCTCCGGGCGCAGCAGTTGTTCGTCGCGCGTCAGGCCGCTGTCCACCAGGTGATCACGCAGCAGACGGAATTTGTCCATCGGGAAGCGGTGATCCGCCGGAAACTCGGGGCTGTAGTCTTCGTGGTAGATCAGCGGCAACGGCATGGCAGGACTATTCACAAAGGCTGTAGGAAAGAGTGCAAAGCCTACCAGCGATGTAGACTGGCGGCATCAAGCGGAGGGGCGGGATGGAACCGATACTGGAGCTGGAAAGCGCGAGGCTGTTGCTGCGCCAATGGCAGGACGAGGATTTGCCCGAGTTTGCGGCGATGTGCGCCGATCCGCAGGTGATGCGCTACTTTCCTGCACGTTTGAGCCGACTGGAAAGCGCCGCGCTGATCGGTCGCGTGCGCGGGCATTTCTCCGAGCACGGTTACGGTTTGTGGGCGCTGGAGCGCAAGGACACTGGCCAGTTCATCGGTTTCACCGGCCTCGGCGTGGTCGGTTTCGACGCACCGTTTACGCCGGCAGTGGAGATCGGCTGGCGGCTGGCCAAGGAACATTGGGGCCTGGGTTATGCCAGTGAAGCGGCGTGGACCGCTCTGCGCTGCGGCTTTGACCGGGTCGCGTTGAAGGAAGTGGTGTCGTTCACCAGTGCGACAAATCTGCCGTCACAAAAAGTCATGCAGGCCATCGGCATGCATCACGCGCCGGACGATGATTTTGAACACCCGAAACTTGCCGTCGATCACCCGTTACGTCGGCATGTGCTGTACCGCATCACGAGGGAGCAGTGGCTACAAACCTTGCATGGATAAGCAGGCGCGGACGTTTACAATGGCCGCCATCATCATGGCGTCGGCCAGAACCTGAATCGCCCGCCGCAGCCAAGACTGCGCGGCATTGCTTTGTGTGAGGAGAGTCTGAATGAGCCAAGTGCTGGAAGATCTGGTGGATCTGCTGACCCTTGAACCGATCGAGGAAAACCTGTTCCGTGGCCGCAGTCAGGACTTGGGGTTCCGTCAGTTGTTCGGCGGCCAGGTACTCGGCCAGTCGCTGTCGGCGGCCAGTCAGACCGTTGAAGAAGCGCGGCATGTGCACTCGATGCACGGCTATTTTTTGCGTCCGGGCGACGCCAAGTTGCCGGTGGTGTACTCGGTTGATCGCGTGCGTGACGGCGGCAGTTTCAGCACGCGCCGGGTCACGGCGATCCAGAAGGGTCACCCGATTTTCACCTGCAGTGCGTCGTTTCAATACGATGAAGAAGGCTTCGAGCACCAGAGCCAGATGCCGCAAGTGGTCGGGCCGGAAAACCTGCCCTCCGAGCTGGAGTTGTTCCAGCAGCGCGCGCACTTGATTCCGGAGCACATGCGCGAAAAGCTGCTGTGCCCGAAGCCGATCGAAGTGCGTCCGGTCACCGAGAAAGACCCGTACAACCCGCAACCCGCCGATCCAGTCAAATACGTGTGGTTCCGGGCCGATGGCGCTTTGGCTGATTTGCCGGCGCTGCATAAATACCTGCTGGCTTACGCCTCGGACTTCGGTCTGCTGACCACTTCGATGCTGCCGCACGGCAAATCGGTCTGGCAGAAAGACATGCAGGTCGCCAGCCTCGACCACGCGCTGTGGTTCCACAATGACCTGCGCGCCGATGACTGGTTGCTCTACGCGATGGACAGTCCGTGGGCCGGCAATTCGCGCGGGTTCTCCCGTGGCAGCGTGTACAACCGCGCCGGGCAACTGGTGGCGTCGGTCACTCAGGAAGGCCTCATCCGCCATCGCAAGGATTGGGCATGAGTCTGGCGGATGTGCGGCATTGGGTGTTCGACATGGACGGCACTCTGACCGTCGCGGTGCATGATTTCGCGGCGATCCGGGTGGCGTTGGCGATACCGGCGGAGGACGACATTCTTACGCATCTGGCCGCGCTGCCTGCCGACGAAGCGGCGGCGAAACATGCGTGGCTGCTGGAGCACGAGCGCGATCTGGCGCTCGGTTCTACGCCGGCACAAGGCGCGGTGGAACTGGTGCGCGATCTGCATCAGCGTGGTTATCGGCTCGGGATTCTGACCCGCAATGCGCGGGAGTTGGCGCATGTGACGCTTGAAGCTATCGGCCTTGCGGACTGTTTCGCGGTGGAGGATGTGCTGGGGCGGGATGATGCGCCGCCCAAGCCGCATCCGGGCGGATTGCTGAAATTGGCGGATGCCTGGGCGGTGCCGGCCAGTGAGATGGTGATGGTCGGCGATTACCGCTTTGATCTGGATTGCGGTCGTGCCGCTGGTGCGCGGACGGTGCTGGTGAATCTGCCGGATAATCCTTGGCCGGAGCTGACGGATTGGCATGCGAAGGATTGTGTCGAGTTGCGGCGGATGCTTTTGGCTTGAGATTTTTGTGGTCTGTCAGGGCCTCATCGCTGGCAAGCCAGCTCCCACAGGGATTTGCAGTGGATGCAGAATTTGTGTCCTACACAAATCACCTGTGGGAGCTGGCTTGCCAGCGATGGCGCCAGATCGATCAACACAAAATTCATTGATCAAACAAAGCTTTCTGCCCCTCAGGCGAGGTCAACATCCCATCGCCGTCATGCCCGACACCAGGCACTTCAATCAGCCGTTGATTGACCCCTTCCGGATGCCGGCGCAGCAGATAGCTGAAAAACAGCTTCCCGCGCTCCAGTCGGAATGCTCCCTGCGCCTTGGCCGCACAACTCTTGTCCAGAGCCGGATGCTGCGGGTCGGTGTCCTGCTGACCCAACAGATAAATCACCTCGCGTTTCACATAACTGCTTTCAAGCTGCGCGGGCGATTGCCCACCGGCGTAGATCGGCGCATCCGCCAGACCGTACTTCCAGCGATTGAAACCTGCGCACTTGGCATGATCGAACGCCACCGGCCGCTGTTCGTTGAAGTACGCATAAGAGGATGGATTGGCCACCACATAGCGCAGCCGAATGCCGTTGGCTTTGAGCGCCGGTTGTTCACGGGCGAGCAGGGCGTAGCGCTGCACGACTTGACCACCGCCGGAATGACCGAAAATCACCACCTGTTTCACATCCGGAAACTGCTTGCGGTCGGCCAGGCGCGCGACGATTTCATCCAGCGCCGCGTAGGAACTCAGCGGATTCGGCCCGGTGGATAAGCCGCCACCCATCCATTCATTGCCGCTCCAGCGCAAAACACTGGCCGGCAACGAATACAGCGCGACGTCACTTTCATTGAGAAACTGCGGGGCGATCACCAGCGTGTTGGCAGATTGCCCGGCCAGTTCCGCCGCGCTTTCGGCACTCTTGCGATAGGTCTCGGCGTTGCGCAATCGGCCATGAATGACGATCAGCACACGCTCGATTTTCGTCGGTGCCGGGCCGATGCCCACGGCCATTTCCCCGGCCTGCAGTTGCAGGCGTCCGGGGCTGATCGCATCGACGCCGGCCGCTTGCGCGGTGCCGACTATCACCAGTAAAGCCAACAGCCACTTATGCATTTACAGGTTTTTCGCCGCAAAGGTATCGCACTGGCCGACCTGGCCCTGAGCGAACCCGGTTTTGAACCAGCGCACCCTCTGCGCCGACGTACCGTGGGTGAAGGAGTCCGGCACCACGCGACCCTGACCCTGTTGTTGCAAGCGATCATCACCGATGGCATTGGCCGCGTTCAAGGCTTCTTCAATGTCGCCCGGTTCCAGCCAGTTCAGACGCTTCTGCGCATTGTTGGCCCAGACGCCGGCCAGACAATCGGCCTGCAGTTCCTGACGCACCAGCAAACCACCGTCGCCTTCCATCTGCCGACCTTGCTGGCGCGCGGCCTGAATTTTCGCCGATACACCAAGCAGCGTCTGCACATGGTGTCCGACTTCGTGCGCGATCACGTAGGCCTGAGCGAAGTCACCGGCAGCCTCGAAGCGCTGGGACATTTCCTGGAAGAACGCCATGTCCAGATAGACCTTCTGATCTGCCGGGCAATAGAACGGGCCGGTGGCTGAAGTCGCCAGGCCGCAGGCGGAATTCACACGGCTGCTGAACAGCACCAGCGTCGGCTCTTTGTATTGGCGACCGGCCTGCTGAAAAATCGCGCCCCAGGTGTCTTCGGTATCACCGAGGATCGAACGCACGAATTCGGCTTGTTGATCGTTGGCTGGCGGTGCCTGACGAGTTTGCGAAGTCGGCGCCGCTTGCTGCGTGCCTTGGCCGGTGAGCTGACCGAGGATCTGCAGCGGATCCTGCCCGGTGATCCAGCCGATGCCAACGATCAACAGAATCGCGCCCAGGCTCAGGCCTTTGCCGCCACCGAAGCGCATGCCGCCACCACCGCCCCCGCCATCACCACGGGCGTCGACGACGTTGTCACTGCGTCGGCCTTTTTTCCATAGCATGTGGGAATCCTCTGATTGTTGGTGGTGAAAAGTATTTGGTGATGAGTGTTGCTGGTGTGTGAGTGTGGCGCCAGTCCGGTCGTCCGTCTATTGCCGGGCATGGCACACTGCTCGTGCTGACGGGTAAGAACCCTGAGCGCGCAGCAAATTCCCTTGAAGCGGTTTTTTGCAGGAGTAAGCAGGCTCGCTCCCTCAGGTATTCATGGCGCAATTGAAAGTGTGCGCTGTTCGCACCGGTTCAGGATAGATGCGCGTGCTAACTTGGAAGTGAGTTGTAAATTGTCACTGAGGCTCTTTCCTCATTTCGTTTTTTCAGAGACCGCCAATGACCGTCAGCACCCCGTTATCAGGTGTCAACCAACCCTTCAAAGGGATCTTGCTGATTGTCGTCGCGACTTTTCTGTTTTCCAGCCACGACGCGTTGTCGAAATACCTCTCGGGTTTCTATCCGATCGTGATGGTGGTCTGGGCGCGCTATGTGGTGCACACGTTATTGATGGCGGGGATTTTTCTGCCGCAGTCCGGGTTGCGCGTCCTGCGCACCAAGCGCCCGTTATGGCAGTTGGCGCGGGCGTTGTGCCTGCTCGGCACCAGCCTGTTTTTCACCACGGCGCTGCTGTACATCCCGTTGGCCGAGGCCACGGCGGTCAACTTTCTTGCGCCGGTGCTGGTCACGGCGCTGTCGGTGCCGTTGCTCAAGGAACGCGTAACGCGCGGGCAATGGATTGCGGTGATTTGCGGATTTGTCGGCGTGCTGATCATCGTCCATCCCGGCGGCGAACTGTTTACGGCCGCGATCCTGTTGCCGTTCTGCTCGGCACTGTTTTTCTGCTTCTATCAACTGCTGACGCGCAAGCTCAGCGAGATCGACAGCCCGACTACCAGTAACTTTTTCGCCGGGTTGTGCAACACGCTGGTGATGAGCGCGATTGTGCCGTTCTTCTGGCAAGTGCCGAGTTTTGGTCACGGGTTGTTGATGCTGGCGCTGGGCAGTTGCGGGATGACCGCGCATTTGTTTCTGACCCAGGCGTTCCGCCATGCGGCACCGGCGCTGCTGGCACCGTTCGGCTATTGCCAGATTGTGTTCGCGGGGTTGTTGGGCTGGTTGCTGTTCGATCACACACCGACCTTGCTGACAGTGGTCGGGATCGCGGTGATCTGTTGCAGCGGACTGGCGGCAGCGTGGCAACAGAGCCGGCGCTGAAAGGAACCGATATTTGTGGGAGCTAGCCAGCTAGCTCCCACAGTGGTTTGTGTAGGCCGGTTACTCGGTAATCGTCGGGATTTTGCGTGGCGCCATGAAGTACATCCAGGTCAGTGCGAGGAAATACATCGCCGGAATCAGCGTGAACAATACGGTGTAGTTGTTGTTGGTGACGGTGAGGATATGGCCGACGATCTGGGTCATGAACATCCCGCCGATCGCCGCGCACATGCCGCCGAAGCCGAACACCGTGCTCATCATGTGCTTGGGCGTGTAGTCCATGACCAGACTCCAGATGTTCGCCGTCCACGCCTGATGCGCGCCAATCGCCAGTGATATTGCAGCGACCGCCACCCACAGATTGCTCGAACCGGCCGCCATCACCACGCCGATGATGCAGCAGGCGAACAGCAACATCGACAGCAGACGCGCCTTGATCGCGTTCATACCGCGCCCGATCAGGAACGAAGACAGAATCCCGCCACCGACACTGCCGAAGTCAGCCGTGACATAGATGATGATCAGCGGAATGCCCATCTGGGTCACGTTGATGCCCAGGTTGTATTGCTGATTGAGAAACGGCGGCAGCCAGTACAGATAAAACCAGAACACCGGCGCGGTCAGCGCGTAGGCGATGGCGAAGGCCCAAGTGCCGCGCATGCGCAGTATTTTCGAGAATGGCACGGCGGGCTGTTCCGGTTCGGCCTCTTGCTGGATGTAATCCAGCTCGGACTGTTTAACGCTCGGGTGATCTTCCGGATTGAAATACTTCAGGCCCCAGAACAGCAGCCAGATGCCGCCAAGTGCCGCCATGCACAGGAACGCGGCTTGCCAGCCCCACACATGCAGCACCAGCGGCAACAGCATCGGGGTAAACATCGCGCCGACGTTGGTGCCGGCGTTGAAGATGCCGGTGGCCACGGCGCGTTCACCGGCCGGGAACCACAGGCGCGTGGTTTTCACGCAGGCCGGGTAGTTCGCTGCTTCGGTCAGGCCGAGGATAAACCGGCAGACCATGAATCCGACCGCTGAAGTCGCCAGACCGTGGGCGCCGGTGGCCAGGCTCCACAACAGTACGGCGCAGAAGAACACACGCTTGACGCCAACCCGGTCGATCAGTCGTCCTTGCAGCACGAAGCCGATAGCGTAGCCGACCTGAAACCAGAAGTTGATATTGGCGTAGTCCATCGCCGTCCAGCTCATTTCCTTGGCGAGGATGGGCTGCATGACGCCAAGAGCGGCGCGGTCGATGTAGTTCAGGGTGGTGGCGAAAAACACCAGCGCCAGCATGCCCCAACGGGTCTTGCCGACGGCCATGGCGCCACGGATCTTGTCGCCGATGCCACCGGTGGCAGTGCTCATGGCCGGAGCCATGCGGGAAGTCTGTGAAGGAATCATGTGTTCCACCCGTTTTTGAATTTGTTATGTGGTGTTGTTTTCTCATTAACACTGCGACCGATGGTTCACGTCCGGACTCAATGAGGGGTCGATGGTGGGCAGTGGACGAAAAATCGTCAATTCGTCAAAACGGCTTAGTGTTCGATAATCGCACGCAAAACTAACCGGGTAGTACACTTTAAATTGCTGTGCGCAGGCATGCAGCCAATAATTTCCCCCAATGATAAAACCGGCGCAATCCACGTAGCCGACGTCTCCATCGGGAGTTGAAACATGCAGCGATCCATTGCCACCGTGTCCTTGAGCGGAACCCTGCCGGAAAAACTCGAAGCCATCGCCGCCGCCGGGTTCGACGGGGTGGAGATCTTCGAGAACGACCTCCTGTACTACGACGGCAGCCCGCGTGAAATTAAACAGATGTGCGCCGACCTCGGGATCGCCATCACGCTGTTTCAGCCGTTCCGCGATTTCGAAGGCTGCCGCCGTGATCGCCTTGCGCGCAATCTGGAGCGCGCCGAGCGCAAGTTCGATCTGATGCAGGAACTCGGCACTGATCTGGTGCTGGTGTGCAGCAACGCCTCGCCGGACAGCATCGGCGATCAACAAATCCTCATCGACGACCTGCGCCTGCTGGCCGAACATGCTGGTGCCCGTGGCTTGCGTATCGGCTACGAAGCGCTGGCCTGGGGGCGTCACGTCAATACTTATCAACAGGTCTGGGACATCGTGCGTCAGGCTGATCATCCGAGCCTCGGCGTGCTGCTCGACAGTTTCCATACCCTGTCGCTCAAGGGCGATCCACGCGCGATTGCCGAGATTCCCGGCGACAAGATTTTCTTCGTACAAATGGCCGACGCGCCGATCCTCGCGATGGACGTGCTCGAATGGAGCCGGCATTTCCGCTGCTTCCCGGGGCAGGGCGAATTCGATCTGCCAGGCTTTCTCGCGCCGATCATTCAGAGCGGTTACACCGGGCCGCTGTCGCTGGAGATCTTCAACGACGGTTTCCGCGCCGCGCCACCGCGAGCCAATGCGGCCGATGGGTTGCGTTCGCTGCTGTATCTGGAAGAGAAGACCCGTCAGCGTCTGGAACAAGATGTCCGGCCTGTGGATAACCGCGAAATCCTCTTCGAAACGCCGAAGGCCAGCGAGTACAACGGCATCGAATTTCTGGAATTCGCCGTGGATGAAAGCCTCGGCGCCAAGCTGTCGAACTGGCTTGAGCGGCTGGGCTTCGTCAAGGCCGGGCAGCATCGTTCCAAGAGCGTGAGCCTGCTGCGTCAGGGCGATATCAACCTGATCCTCAACTCCGAACCCTATTCGTTCGCCAACAGTTTTTTCGAAGCCCATGGCCCGTCGCTGTGTGCCACGGCGGTGCGGGTCAAGGACAGTGCGAAAGCCCTGGCGCGTGCGGTGGCCTATAAGGGTCAGCCATATCGCGGCCTGGTCGGCCCCAATGAGTTGGAGCTGGGCGCGGTGCGTGCACCGGACGGCAGCCTGATTTACCTGGTGGATGAGGAGGCGGATGTCTATGGCACCGATTTCAATATGCTCTCGGGTGCGTTCGCAGGTGGCGGTCTTAAACGCATTGACCACATGGCCATGGCGCTGCCGGCCGACAGCCTCGACAGTTGGGTGCAGTTCTACAAAAGCCTGCTGGATTTCGTCGCCGATGACGAAGTGGTACTGCCCGATCCCTACGGTCTGGTGAAGAGTCGCGCGCTGCGCAGTCGGGACAGTTCGATCCGTTTGCCGCTGAACATTTCCGAGAACCGCAACACCGCAATCTCACACGCACTGTCGAGTTATCGCGGCTCCGGGGTGCATCACATTGCCTTCGATTGCGATGACATCTTCGCCGAGGTCAGCCGCGCGAAAGAGGCCGGTGTGCCATTGCTGGACATCCCGCTCAACTATTACGACGACCTCGCTGCACGCTTCGATTTCGATGAAGAATTCCTCAGCGAGCTGGCCTACTACAACGTGTTGTACGACCGCGATGCGCAGGGCGGCGAGCTGTTCCACGTTTACACCGAAGCGTTCGAAGGACGTTTCTTCTTCGAAATCATCCAGCGCAAGCACGGCTACGCCGGTTATGGCGCGGCCAACGTGGCGGTGCGGCTGGCGGCAATGGCCAAAGCACGCAGTGGCGCAGTTCGCCAGGCGAAGTTGTAGGTATTTCGTAAACGCGGCGTTAAACACGAGCTGCGCGGCTTCCTTCACTGTGGCGCGCAGCCCATAATCGCCAGCCTGTGCAGTGATGGCCGTGAGCCCGCGATGACAATCAATTCAGAACTTTCCGCCGCCGACGCCGCACCAGCTGTAGCCCACGTCGAGCCGCGCAAAAGTCGCAAGAACAACCCGGAAAAAACCCGCGAAAATATTCTGCAAGAGGCGATCGTCGAGTTCGTCCAGCAGGGCCTGTCCGGTGCTCGCGTCGATTCGATTGCCGAGCGCATCCACACCTCCAAACGCATGATCTATTACTACTTCGGCAGTAAGGAACAGCTGTACGTCGAGGTGCTGGAGAAACTTTACGGCGACATCCGCACCACGGAAAACCGTCTGCACCTGGCTGAGTTGCCACCGGTGGAAGCGATCCGCCGCCTGGTCGAGTTCACCTTTGATCACCATGATCGCAACGTCGATTTCGTGCGCATCGTCAGCATCGAAAACATCCACAACGCCGAGTACGTGAAGCGTTCGGATGCGATCAAGGCAATGAACAACACGATCCTCGATTCGCTCAGCGAGATTCTGCGACGCGGTGCTGCTGAAGGCTTGTTTCGCGCCGGACTCGACGCGCTGGATGTGCATTTGTTGATCAGTTCGTTCTGCTTCTATCGCGTGTCGAACCGACATACGCTGGGTGCGATCTTTCAGGTTGATCTGCCGGATGAAGGCATCAAGCAGCGCCATCGCGAGATGATTTGCGAGTCGGTTTTGCGCTATTTGCAGACGTGACACGCATTGAGGGAGGCCCAGGCCTCCCTCAACGTTTTCAACCATTCATGCTTTGAAAATGCGCGAGCATGCGCTGCGCATCCGGCACCACGCCGCTGAACAACTCAAACGCCTTCACTGCCTGAAACACCGCCATGTTGCCGCCGTCCAGCGTACGGCAGCCCAAGGCGCGGGCGGCGCGCAGCAACTCGGTTTCCAGCGGGAAATACACAATCTCCGCTACCCACAACTCGCGCCGCAGCAGCTCGACCGGCACTGGTGTGCCTGGCAGTTTAGCCATGCCCATTGGCGTGGTGTTCACCAAACCATCAGCCTGATTCAGCGTGCCCGGCAGATCCTGTCCGGCCACCGCACGAGCCGCGCCGAAATGCTGGTTGAGATTGTGCGCCAGGCTTTGCGCGCGCTCGGCGTCCACATCAAAAATACTCAGTTGCTGTACGCCTTCGCTCAACAGCGCGTGGGCGACTGCCGCCCCGGCGCCACCCGCGCCCATCTGGACTACACGTTCGCGGGCAGCGTCTTGTAGGCCACGACGAAAACCTTCGGCGAATCCCAGGCAATCGGTGTTGTGTCCTACACGTTTGCCGTCTTTCAGCACCACGGTGTTGACCGCGCCGATGCCGCGCGCTTCTGGCGATAACTCATTGAGTAGCGGAATGATCGCCTGCTTGCACGGGAAGGTGATGTTCAGCCCGGTGTAGTTCATGCGCTCGGCGGCCAGCAACAGGTCGGGCAGGGCGCTGCTGTCGAGTTTCAGCTGATCGAGATCGATCAACCGGTACAGGTAACGCAGGCCTTGTTCGTCACCTTCGTGCTCGTGCAGTGCCGGGGTGCGGGAGGCCTGAATGCCGGCGCCGATCAGCCCGGCGAGTATCACGTTGGCGCGGCTCATGCGCTTCTCCCTGTCAGTCGCTGGCTGAAATGTTCCAGGGCCAGCCGATAGCCATGGCTGCCAAAACCGCACATCACCGCGGTGGCGATGGCGGAAACGAATGACTGATGGCGGAACGGTTCGCGGGCGTGGACGTTGGACAGGTGCACCTCGATCACCGGCAGTTCGCTGGCGACCAATGCGTCGCGAATCGCCACTGAGGTGTGTGTCCAGGCTGCCGGATTGATCACGATCCCGGCGCAGCGGCCACGGGCGGCGTGAATCCAGTCGAGCAGTTCGCCTTCGTGGTTGGTCTGGCGAAACTCCACCGCCAGGCCGAATTCTTCGCCGGCGCGCCCGCACAAGGCGGAGATATCAGCCAGGGTTTCGTGGCCGTAGGTCGCCGGCTCACGGGTGCCGAGCAGGTTCAGGTTCGGGCCGTTAAGCACCAGAACGATAGGGGCCATGGGAACAAACTCCACTTATTGTTTTTGGCATCGGCCGAGTGTTTCGGCCTGTGGATATAAATTGTACTAGCCGGTTACTTTAAGCAATTGCTCAGCGGTCGGCGCTGCGTTTTGTGTTCGATGATCGAACATCACCGAGGTGGCGAAAGGATTGGTTACGGTTTTGCGCGCGGCTTTTCTGCTTCCCGCACTAGGCTCGGAACCTGGCGGCCATTTCAGGCATTGGCGCCGATGGTCGGATTTGTCAGGGAACGGCAAATCGACAAACTCTTTAACCTAACGGATGGGTTAGCATGAAAGTGTGTGGTTACAAAGGATTGTCATTGGTGATCATGTTGCGCGACGAGCACTGCCCGCCCCATGCCCATGTGGATGCCGGCGCATGGAGCGCGCGGTTCAAATTCAGCTTCTGGCACAACGGCGTCGAATTGTGGGATGTGATTCCGCTGTCGCGGCGGCCGCCGGTTGCGGTACTCGAAGGGCTGCGCCAGGCGTTGCGGCAAACGGATCATCTGCGCCGCGCGCGTGGGATCTGGTGGAGTCGTTTACGTACGGCGTGCCTCGACAATCAATGGTGGGACGAGCAGGCGAACGAAGTCGCGGTACTGCGGCAAGTGACCAGCACGACGTTCAGAATCGCTTCGGCGTATTACGAACCTGAAGTGAACAAAACCCTGCTCGCGCTGGTTGGCGCTCAGGAAGGCATAGAGATCGAATTATGAAAACAGTCAAGGCCGGGTTGCAGGCGGACCGACCGGTTACGCAAAACCGCCTCGACGAGGCTGTCGATCGTGGCGGCGTGCGTCGGCGCAGCAGCTTGCAAGCCGTGTCAGTGAGCTTTCACCCGCCGTGTCTGGTGATCCATTTCGAAGACGACAGCGGTGTACTGCTGCCGGTGAATCTGTATCCGGAATTGGCTGATTTCCAGCCGGAAGATTTTGCCGGAGTGAAACTCGGTTTCGCCGGCACCGCCCTGTGCCATGACGCTAAGGATCTGCAGATTTCCATCGCCGGGATGATTTCGGCCAGTCAGCCATTGATGTCGATGGCGGCGTCGGTAATCGCCTCGCGCAACGGTCGCCAGAGCAGCACCGCCAAGGCTGAGGCCGCACGCGCCAATGGCAAGAAGGGCGGGCGCCCGCGCAAGGTTGATCCTGCATTGTGAGCGCACAAAAAAGCCGTCAATCACGACGGCTTTGTTGTGTCAGGCGTTGCAATCAACGCCGGGTCAGCATCACGCCGGATTCCATGTGGTGCGTCCACGGGAACTGATCGAACAGCGCACAGCTGGAAATGCGATGCGTGTCGTGCAACTGGGCGATGTTGGCCGCGAGAGTTTCCGGGTTGCAGGAGATGTACAGGATGTTGTCGAAACGCCGCGTCAGCTCGCAGGTGTCCGGGTCCATGCCGGCACGTGGCGGGTCGACGAACACGCTACCGAATTCGTAGCTTTTCAGGTCGATGCCGTGCAGGCGACGGAACGGACGCACTTCGTTCAGTGCTTCGGTCAACTCTTCGGCGGACAGGCGCACCAGGGTGACGTTATCCACAGCGTTTTCGCTGAGGTTGCTCAGCGCCGCGTTGACCGAAGTCTTGCTGATTTCGGTGGCCAGCACTTTGCGCACGCGGGTAGCCAGTGGCAGGGTGAAGTTGCCGTTGCCGCAATACAGCTCGAGCAAATCGTCAGTACGATCGCCCAGCGCTTCGTATGCCCAGTTGAGCATCTTCTGGTTCACCGTGCCGTTGGGCTGGGTGAACGCGCCTTCCGGCTGGCGGTAGCTGAAAGTACGCCCGCCGACTTCAAGTTTTTCGACCACGTAATCCAGGCCGAGCACTTCGCGTTTGCCCTTCGAGCGACCAATGATGCTCACGCCGAGATCCGCCGCCAGTTTGCTCGCTGCCGTGTGCCAGTGAGCGTCCAGCGGACGGTGATAGCACAGCGTGATCATCGCGTCGCCGGCCAGCGTGGTCAGGAACTCCACCTGAAACAGCTTATGGCTCAGCGCTGCATTGGCCTGCCACGCGGCTTTCAATTGCGGCATCAACTGGTTGATGCGCAGGCTGGCGATCGGGAACTCTTCGATCAGGATCGGCGTGCGTTTGTCGTCTTGCGCGAACATCGCGTAGTGACGCTCACCACCTTCGCGCCACAGGCGGAATTCGGCGCGCAGGCGGAAGTTCTGCAACGGCGAGTCAAATACGGTCGGCTCGGGCGCATCGAACGGGGCCAGCAGGTCACGCAGGCGCGTGACCTTGTCTTCGAGCTGTGCGGCGTAGGCCTGGGAATCAAAAGTCATGCGTTGAACCAACCCAACTTGATCACGAACAGAATCGACAGAATCACCAGCGCCGGGTTCAGCTCACGGCCGCGGCCGGACAGCAGCTTGATGCCGGTCCAGGCGATGAAACCAAACGCGATGCCGTTGGCGATGGAATAGGTGAATGGCATCGCCAGCGCGGTGACCACCACGGGCGCGGCAACGGTAATGTCGTCCCAGTCTATTTCTGCCAGGCCGGAAGTCATCAGCACGGCGACGAACAGCAGGGCCGGGGCAGTCGCGAATGCCGGAACGCTAGAGGCCAATGGCGAGAAGAACAGCGCCAGCAGGAACAGAATCGCCACCACTACCGCGGTCAGGCCCGTGCGGCCCCCGGCACTCACGCCAGCGGCGGATTCGATGTAGCTGGTAGTAGTCGAGGTGCCCAGCAGGGAACCCGCCATTGCCGCAGTACTGTCAGCGATCAGGGCACGGCCCATTTTCGGCATGTGGCCGTCCTTGCCCATCAGGCCGGCGCGTTTGGCGACGCCGATCAAGGTGCCGGAGTTGTCGAACAGGTCGACGAACAGGAAGGCGAAAATCACGCTGACCAGACCGATGTCCAGTGCGCCTTTGATGTCCAGTTGCATGAAGGTCGGGGCCAGCGATGGCGGCATCGAGGTCACGCCGGCAAACGGCGTGAAGCCGAGCGCGATCGAGACGATGGTCACCGCGAGGATGCCGATCAGCACTGCGCCGCGTACTTTCAACGCTTCAAGGGCAACGATCAGCGCGAAACCGAGGGTAGCGAGGATCGGCGCCGGTTGTTTCAGGTCGCCGAGGCCGACCATGGTCGCCTGGTTACTGACCACGATACCGGCGTTATGCAGGGCGATCAGCGCGAGGAACAAGCCGATACCGGCGGCAATCGCCGAGCGCAGCGGCAGCGGAATGCTGTTGATGATCCATTCACGGATGCGAAAGATCGACAGCAGGAAGAAGCACACCGCCGAAATGAACACCGCGCCCAGCGCCACTTGCCAGGTGTGGCCCATGTGCAGCACCACGGTGTAAGTGAAGAACGCATTCAGGCCCATACCCGGCGCGAGGGCGATCGGGTAATTGGCGATCAGGCCCATGACCGTCGAGCCAATGGCGGCTGCCAGACAGGTGGCGACGAACACCGCACCTTTGTCCATGCCGGTCTCGCCGAGAATGCTCGGGTTGACGAACAGAATGTAGGCCATGGCCAAGAAGGTCGTGACGCCCGCCAGAATCTCGGTGCGCACGTTGGTGTTGTGTGCCTTGAGTTGAAACAGCCTTTCCAGCATGTCTGCTCCCCGTGGCGCGCGTGGCGCCGTGAATGTATCGACCTCAACAGCAAAGCACAGACCGTCGGATGCGCCTGGGATTTTTGCTGGGCCGGAAAAAGCCGCGCATCATACCAGCAGCGTGAGCAATTGGGCGGATGTTGGAGGCGATCGTCGGCGAAGTTTTGCCTCGCGGCCAACTGCGCCATACTGCGCGCTGATTTTTCGGGGGATCGATTGCATGAACAAGGGTTGGATGAAGGCTTGCGGGCTGATGATATCGCTGCTGAGCGGGGTGCCGGCAGCATTTGCGGCGTCGGCACCGCCGCTGTCAGAGGTCAAAGTGATCAAGGTGCAATCGGCCTCCTGCGGGCTGGAAGACATTAGCGACGGTCAGGCGCAGACCGGTTGCAATCACGGCGGGTCGAGCATCAAGGTGTATGTGCTGGAAATCGGCTACGGACAGAATCAACCGCAAGCCACACTGGATGGTTTTGAAGTCAACGGCAGCCGCAGCCCGGTCTGTGCCTTCGATAACGGTAATCTGACCGAGTGCTCGCCGGGCCGCAAAACCGTCGGCTCTCTATATAGCTTCGATCTGGCGGGGAAGCAGCAGGGCACGTTTACCTTCAGCAACACCTCGATCAACGCCCCGCGCAACACTTTGTCTACCCAGCTTTACATCAAGTAACGCCTCGCACCGAACGGTGCGCGGCAAAGCTGACTACGCTTTAAAGATCACTCAGCGGATAGCGCCCATGACCTTTAGAGCTCTGATCACCCTCGCCGAGGGCATCGATGATCTGCAAAGCGTGACCCTGATCGATGTGTTGCGCCGCGCCGGCATCGAAGTGCTGGCGGCGAGCATCGAAGGCCGACGCATGCTGACTTGCGCCCGTGGTACCCGAATCACCGCCGATGGCATGCTGGTCGATGTGCTGGCGCAGACGTTCGACCTGATCGTCCTGCCCGGCGGTGCCGTCGGTGCGCAACACTTGGCGGCGCATCAACCCCTGCAACAACTGCTCAAGGATCAAGCCAGCGCCGGCCGACTGTTTGCCGCCATCGCCGAAGCCCCGGCGGTAGCACTGCAATCCTTCGGCGTACTGCGTCAGCGACGCATGACCTGCCTGCCCAGCGCGAGCCATCAGCTGTCCGGTTGTACGTTTGTTGATCAACCGGTGGTAGTCGACGGCAATTGCATCACCGCCCAAGGCTCAGGCGCCGCGCTGGCGTTTGCGCTGACGCTGGTCGAGCAACTGTCGGGTAAAGCCGTCAGAGCGAAAGTGGCGGGGGAGTTGTTGGCCTGAATGACGCTCAGACCTTCACCTCTTCCACCGGCACATGCATCCGGTCGCGGTTGGCCAGTGTCGGGAACAGTTTGATCCATGTCCCCGTCACCAGCAGCGTGCCGATCCCGCCCATGACTACCGCCGGCACAGTGCCGAACCAATGGGCGGTGACGCCGGATTCGAATTCGCCCAGCTGGTTCGAGGCGCCTATGAACAGGCCGTTGACCGCGCTGACGCGGCCACGCATTTCGTCCGGGGTTTCCAGTTGCACGAAGGAGGCGCGGATGACCATGCTGATCATGTCCGCCGCGCCGAGCACCACCAGCACCGCCAGCGAAAACCAGAACGAGGTCGACAGGCCGAAGGCAATGGTCGCGACGCCGAATATGCCGACTGCGGTAAACATCACCCGGCCAACGTTGCGCTCCACGGCAAATCGCGCCAGATACAGTGACATCAGCAACGCGCCGACCGCGGGTGCCGAGCGCAGCAGGCCCAGGCCCCACGGCCCGGTCAACAGAATGTCTTTGGCGAACACCGGCAACAGCGCCGTTGCGCCGCCGAGCAGCACCGCGAACAGGTCCAGCGAAATCGCACCGAGGATGTCCGGGCGGCTGCGGATGAAGCGAATTCCGGCCAGCAATGAATCCAGAGTGGCTTTGCCTTTATTCAGCGGCGTCTGTCGCGCAGGCAGGTTGAGCATCAGGGTGCAGGCGATCACATACAGAATGACGGTCGGGCCGTAGACCCAGACGCTGCCGAACGCGTAGAGCAAACCGCCAAGCGCCGGCGCGACGATGGTTGCTGATTGTTGCGCGGACTGCGCCGCCGCGACCGCCCGAGGAAACAGCGCCGTGGGCACGATGCTCGGCAACAGGGCTTGGGTGGTCGGCATTTCAAACGAACGCGCGGCGCCAAGCAGAAACGCGAGGATGAAGATCATTTCCCGCGTGACATGATCAGTAGCGCTGCCAATCGCCAGCGCCAGGGCGATCAACGCCTGCAACGACTGGCAGATCGCCGCGACCCTGCGTCGGTCATAGCGGTCGGCCACATGCCCGGTGTGCAGCATGAACAGCACGCGCGGGGCAAACTCCACCAGTCCCACCAGTCCCAGATCGAGCACATTGCCGGTCAGTTGGTAGAGATTCCAACCGATCGCCACCGTCAGCATTTGAAAACCGCTGGCAGTAAAAACGCGGGCCATCCAGAACGCCAGGAACGGACGATGGTGACGTAGCAGCAAAGGCTCTTGGCTGGGCATCTGAGGGCGGTTCTTGAGCGAGGAGATTCCCGAGATTATCACCAGAATGTAACGAGAAGTTGCTAGGCGGAAAAATTTAGTTAGCTAGACACCGATATTCCGGCGCTCCCACGGCAATCCCTCACGACAATGTATTGCAGAGCATTGCCGCAGCGCTGAGGCAACCTGTCACGCGGCAAACGACCACAGCAACCGTCGGCAAAAATGGGACTACTCTTTCAACGTTGATTGATCCAGATCAAGGCCCTTAACGGAATTGATCCGGCGGCCAAATGGCCAGACTCCCTGCGTTGCGATGCCTGTAAAAAAAAGAACGAATACAAATTCGCCGCACTCCATATCCGTGGGGGCAGTGGGTGCAGGCCACAAGCCTTGCAGCCGGTATTACCTGACAGAGGAAGACTTATGTTCGGTTTAGAGGCACTAGATCTCGCCCGAATTCAGTTCGCATTCACCATCTCGTTCCACATCCTGTTCCCGGCCATCACCATCGGCCTGGCGAGTTACCTGGCAGTGCTCGAGGGGTTGTGGCTGAAGACGCACAACGACACCTACCGCGACCTCTACCATTTCTGGTCGAAGATCTTTGCCGTCAACTTCGGCATGGGCGTGGTTTCCGGTCTGGTCATGGCCTATCAGTTCGGCACCAACTGGAGCCGCTTCTCGGACTTTGCCGGTTCCGTGACCGGGCCGCTGCTGACCTATGAAGTGCTCACGGCATTCTTCCTTGAGGCCGGGTTCCTGGGGGTAATGTTGTTCGGCTGGAACAAGGTCGGACGCAAGCTGCACTTCTTCGCCACGGTCATGGTCGCCGTCGGCACGCTGATCTCGACGTTCTGGATTCTCGCCTCCAACAGCTGGATGCAGACGCCGCAGGGCTTCGAAATCGTCAACGGTCAGGTGATTCCGACCGACTGGTTCGCGATCATCTTCAACCCGTCATTCCCGTACCGTCTGGCCCACATGGCCACCGCAGCGTTCGTCGCGACGGCGTTCTTCGTCGGTTCGTCGGCGGCCTGGCACTTGCTGCGCGGCAAGGACAATCCGGCGATTCGCACGATGCTGTCGATGGCGATGTGGATGGCGCTGATCGTCGCGCCGATCCAGGCCGTGATCGGTGACTTCCATGGTCTCAACACGCTCAAGCATCAGCCGGCGAAAATCGCCGCGATTGAAGGTCACTGGGAAAACCACGGTGACGAGCCGACGCCGCTGATCCTGTTCGGCTGGCCGGACATGAAGGAAGAGCGCACCAAGTTTGCCGTGGAAATTCCGTACCTCGGCAGCCTGATCCTGACGCACTCGCTGGACAAACAAGTCCCGGCGCTCAAGGAGTTCCCGCCGGAAGACCGGCCAAATTCGACCATCGTGTTCTGGTCGTTCCGGATCATGGTCGGCCTGGGTTTCCTGATGATCTTCACCGGTCTGTGGAGTCTCTGGCTGCGCAAACGCGACAAGCTGTATACCTCGCGACCGTTCCTGTATCTGACGTTGTGGATGGGGCCGTCCGGTCTGATCGCGATCCTCGCCGGCTGGTTCACTACCGAAATCGGTCGTCAGCCGTGGGTGGTCTACGGGCTGATGCGCACGGCGGATGCGTCCTCCAATCACAGCTTCTTGCAGATGAGCATCACGCTGATCATGTTTGTGGTGGTGTACTTCGCGCTGTTCGGTGCCGGTCTGGGTTACATGATGCGTCTGGTGCGCAAAGGGCCGAAGATCGACGAAGGCAAGGAGACCACTGACGGAGGTCCAGGCCAGCAACGCACCCCGGCGCGTCCGTTGTCCGCTGCTGACGACGATGACACCGAGGCTGACAACACCCGCAGCCTGACCAAGGAGATTTGAATCATGGGTATCGATCTTCCGCTGATCTGGGCCGTGATCATCATCTTCGGCATCATGATGTACGTGGTCATGGACGGCTTCGACCTGGGGATCGGGATTCTCTTCCCGTTCATCCCGGGCAAAGTCGACCGTGACGTAATGATGAACACCGTCGCCCCGGTCTGGGACGGCAACGAAACCTGGCTGGTACTGGGTGGCGCGGCGTTGTTTGGGGCATTCCCGCTGGCGTATTCGGTGGTGTTGTCAGCGCTATACCTGCCGCTGATCTTCATGCTGATCGGCCTGATTTTTCGCGGTGTGGCGTTCGAGTTCCGCTTCAAGGCCAAGGACGACAAGCGTCACCTGTGGGACAAGGCGTTCATCGGCGGTTCGGTGGCGGCAACGTTTTTTCAGGGGGTGGCGCTCGGAGCGTTTATCGACGGCTTTCCGGTGGTCAATCGGCAATACGCCGGCGGTTCGCTGGACTGGCTGACGCCGTTCACCCTGTTCTGTGGCGCGGCACTGGTGGTGGCGTATGCCTTGCTCGGCTGCACCTGGTTGATCATGAAAACCGAGGGCAAGCTGCAGGAACAGATGCACAACCTCGCGCGCCCACTGGCCTTCGTGCTGCTGGCGGTGATCGGTGTCGTCAGTATCTGGACGCCGCTGGCGCACACGGACATCGCAGCGCGCTGGTTCACGCTGCCGAATCTGTTCTGGTTCCTGCCGGTGCCGATTCTGGTGCTGGTGACAATGTATGGCTTGATCCGAGCAGTAGCGCGAAATGCCAACTACACGCCGTTCCTGCTGACGCTGGTGCTGATCTTCCTTGGCTACAGCGGACTGGGCATCAGCCTGTGGCCGAACATCGTGCCGCCGTCGATCTCGATCTGGGACGCCGCGGCACCGCCGCAAAGCCAGGGCTTCATGCTGGTCGGCACGCTGTTCATCATCCCGTTCATCCTGGGTTATACCTTCTGGAGCTACTACGTGTTCCGCGGCAAGGTCACCCACGAAGACGGTTATCACTAGAGTTGAATTGTGGGAGCGGGTTCGCCCGCGATGGCGTCGGTTGCGGCGCCATCGATCTACTGAGGATCAAAGCAAATGAACGGCAAACATTCCCTGCACGACATTGAAGAAGCCGAAAAAAAGCCGCTGTGGCAGCGGCTCGGATGGTTGGCGATGATCTGGGTCGGCAGCGTCGGCGCACTTTTCATCGTTGCGAGCCTGATGCGCATGTTCATGAATGCCGCCGGCTTGAGTACGCACTGAAAGAAAAAATCCTCCGCAGGGAGGATTTTTTTTGCCCGACTTATTTACGCGCTTTGAGAATCACGAATTTCGGTGTGGTCGCCACTTGCTCGACACCGCGGAACAGCCGCGCCAGTTTGGTGTGATAACCCAGGTGACGGTTGCCGACAATGTACAGCGCACCGCCGACCACCAGCGCCTCGCGGGCCTGCTGGAACATCCGCCAGGCGAGAAAGTCGCCGACCACTTGCTGCTGATGGAACGGCGGATTGCACAGCACCACGTCCAGCGACTGCGGCTCTTGCCCGGCCAATCCGTCTCCGGCACGCACGATCACTTCACGCTCACCCAGCGCTGCGCGCCAGTTTTCGGCGGCGGATTGCACGGCCATGAACGACTCATCCACCAACGTATATTGAGCGTCCGGGTTTTGCAGCGCACTGGCGATGGCCAGCACGCCGTTGCCGCAGCCGAGGTCGGCGACGCGGGCGGCGCCAAGGTTTTTCGGCAGATGAGGCAGGAATGCGCGAGTGCCGATATCCAATCCTTCGCGGCAGAACACGTTGGCGTGGTTGAGCAGTTCGATCGCAGGTTCGTCGAGGTTGTAGCGCGTCGGATACGGCGAAACGGCTGGCGCTTTGTCTTCAGGCGTGGCAATCAGCAACCGAGCCTTCTTCACCGCCAGCGATGCCTGCACCGGGCCTATGTAACGCTCCAACAGATCACCGGCGGCACGGGGTAAATGTTTGATCATTGCCGCCGCGACCACTTGCGCACCAGGCGCCAACTGGCCTTGCAGGCGAATCAATTGTTCTTCCAGCAGCGCCAGGGTTTTCGGCACGCGGATCAGCACCCGGTCGAACGGGCCATTCAATGGTTCGCTTGCTGCGATGCCTTGTATGGCATCGAATGCATGGCCATTGCGCAGCAGGTTCTTTTCCAGCCCCTGAAAGGCCAGAAACGAGTCGCCGCTGCTGCTCACCTGAACCTTGCCCGCCAGGCTGATGGCCAGAGCGCCGAAACTGTCGTTGAGCACCAGCACCCGCGTATCTGCCGCCGGCTGTTGCTCGGCCAGATGGTTGAGCAGGTATTCATCGGCCGCATCGAAAGCTTGCAGCGGTTCATTCTGCTGGTCGGGCTGGCGGATCAGGTCGAGTTGGGCGAAGGGTGTATCTAGCAAAGGCATGGGGCGGGACTCTGGATAATCAACGGGTGTCCAGCAGCCTCTGGGGCGGCAGAACCATCCGAGTGGACTGCAACGTAAAAGATCACGCCATCACTCAGGAAGGTTGCAGATGTTACGTTTTTTTGGCCCGCATTACCCGGCCGTTTTGCGCTGATTCGCCACGGGCTCTACTAGATAACCCCCATTTTCGAGGCAGCCATCACAGCGGACATCTTGTTGCAAACGTTCAGCTTGCGGATCACGTTCGCCACGTGATATTGCACGGTGCGTTCGGCTTTGGCAGTGATTATCCCGATTTCGTAGGCGGTTTTGCCGATCGCGCATAATTTCAGAATCTCGATTTCACACCTCGACAACCGCACTTGGGGAATCTTCGCTGGCCGGGGAGGGAGGGTACGGGCAACCAGCTCACTCAGATGGTTGGAAATGTAGAACAGGCATCCGAAGTGTTCGTACAGTTCAATCTGGCTCACCTCGCAGTGGGGCCGCACCACGCTGAGCATGCAGCACAGGCCGCTTTCCTCGTGGTGGAATGACTGCGACCAGCCAAATTGCAGGCCTTGGTCCAGCAGCGCGTCCCATAAGCGGGGTGTTTTCGAAAAAGCTTCCTGGCTCCACACGATGGGCAGCATGGACTGATTGCAATGCGCCCTTATCGGGTTGTTTTCGCAATAACTGTCGTCAATCAGCCGGTTCCATCCGAGAGGGAAGTTATTGATATGAAAAGCCTTGAACGACGAATCCTGATGTTGGGAAGTGACTGAAACTCCGCAGTAATTGAAACCGATGTTTTTCGCGAATGTCGCCAGAATCGGGTAGAGCGAATCGATTCCCTTCGCGCGGGTCAGCTGCTTTAGCTGCAACTCCTTCCATTGTTCCATTTCATTAGATCTCCTGATTGTCTCGCGGGGTTGCCGTGCTTGGATCCAATTGCCCGGCACGAAGACGAGTGTAGGATGCTTCCTACAAAATGTTTGAACTTTTTTGTTCTTGAACAGTATCGAAATCTGGAATATCGGAACTTAGTGCAGACGGTCGTTATATTTAGCTAATCATTCAATACAACTTATGTACGGGATGGTTAAAGATTTTTTGATACTAGTGAAAGGCCACTACTGTTTGTCGGTGGTTTAATGGCCGGCAGTGCGCGAGACTGCATTTATTGTTGATGGAGTGACGTAATGACCGCCAGTGCAGAGAAATTCACTCAACAGACGCTGCTTGATGTGCAACCGCTAACCGAGAGCCTGTTCACCTTGCGCACCACGCGCGACCCGGGATTCCGCTTTCGTGCAGGGCAGTTCGCGCGCCTCGGCGTAACTCGAGAGGATGGCAGCACCGTGTGGCGCGCCTATTCGATGGTGTCTTCACCCTTCGACGAGTTTCTCGAGTTTTTTTCCATCGTGGTTCCGGGCGGGGAGTTCACCAGCGAGCTGAGCCGGTTGAAAGTCGACGATAACTTGCTGGTCGAGCGCCAGGCCTTCGGCTATCTGACGCTGGATCGCTTTGTCGATGGTCGCGACCTCTGGCTTTTATCCACAGGCACAGGGGGCGCGCCCTTCCTGTCGATTCTCCAGGATTTTGAAGTCTGGGAAAAATTCGAGCGGATCGTCCTGGTGTACAGCGTGCGCGAAGCGCGGGAACTGGCCTATCTGCAACTGATTGCCGAGCTGACGCAGCGCGATTATCTGGCCGAACATGCGCATAAACTGCAATTCATTCCGACGGTTACCCGTGAGCTTCATCCCGGTGCACTGAACGGGCGGATCACTACGCTGATCGAAAACGGCGAACTGGAGCGCACTGCCAGGTTGCAGCTGACCGCCGCGCATTCGCGGGTGATGCTCTGTGGCAATCCACAGATGATCGATGACACCCGGGCGCTGCTCAAGCAGCGCGGCATGAATCTGAGCCTGAGCCGGCGACCCGGACAGGTAGCGGTAGAAAATTACTGGTAAAAAAAACGGCGCCCCGCAGGCGCCGTTTTCAATTACTGCAGATCACCAGGTCGAGTGTTCTGCGCTTTGAGCAGATCACGGATCTCACCCAGCAGTTCTTCTTCTTTGGTCGGCACCGGTGGCAGAGTCGGGGCCACGGCTTCTTCGCGCTTGAGGCGATTGATGGCTTTGACGCCCATGAAAATCGCGAAGGCGACGATCACGAAGTCGAGTACGGTCTGCAGGAATTTGCCGTAGGCCATCACCACGGCGGGAATATCGCCTTGGGCAGCCTTGAGTGTGATGACCAGATCGCTGAAGTCGACGCCGCCGATCAGCAGCCCGATTGGCGGCATGATCACATCACCGACAAACGACGAAACGATCTTGCCGAACGCCGCACCGATGATGATACCGACGGCCATGTCGACCACATTGCCTTTGACCGCGAAGGCCTTGAACTCGCTAAGCACGCCCATAGTTATTTCCTTGTTACAGATGAGTTTGGTGTGCGCAGTGTAAATCAGCAAAACGCGTCCTGCGCGCAACACCTTCTTACAAAGCACTTTTTATCGACACATCAATCCGCGATTAGTTTGCAAAGTGCCAGCAATCGCGCGCGAAATACTCCGTAAAGCGCTGATCTGGAAGCTATTTTTATCAATCGTCGGGTTTCGATCTTTCTATTTATGTTCTGCGAGCGTGAGCTCTAGCCTCTGTTGGGCGCACCTGGATGCGCTCAATAAAACAGAGGAATCTGATATGAACTCGACTCTTGGGCTGGGAGCTTGCTCCTACGGCCGTACGCTCGGCGTGCTCGCCGCCAGCTTGCTGACCTTCTCCGTGAACGCTGAACCTCTGACCCGCGATAATGGTGCGGCCGTCGGTGATAACCAGAACTCGCAAACCGCCGGCCCTAATGGCCCGGTGCTGCTGCAAGATGTGCAACTGATCCAGAAACTGCAGCGCTTCGACCGCGAACGCATCCCCGAGCGTGTGGTTCACGCGCGCGGGACCGGCGCCCACGGCAGCTTCACCGCAACCAATGATCTGAGCGACCTGAGTAAAGCCAAGGTATTCGCTGTCGGTCAGGTCACTCCAGTGTTCGTGCGCTTTTCCGCCGTTGTACACGGCAACCACTCCCCGGAAACCCTGCGTGATCCGCGCGGCTTCGCCACCAAGTTCTACACCGCTGATGGCAACTGGGACCTGGTTGGCAACAACTTCCCGACGTTCTTCATCCGTGATGCGATCAAGTTTCCGGACATGGTGCATGCATTCAAGCCTGATCCGCGAACTAACCTCGATGATGATTCGCGCCGTTTTGACTTCTTCTCCCACGTGCCGGAAGCCACTCGCACTTTGACCGAGCTGTACTCCAACTCGGGAACGCCAGCCAGTTACCGGGAAATGGATGGCAACAGTGTGCATGCCTATAAGTTGATAAACGCCAAAGGCGAAGTCACTTATGTCAAGTTTCACTGGAAGAGTCAGCAGGGAATTAAAAACCTGACTCCGAAACAAGTTTCAGAGGTTCAAGGAAAAGATTACAGCCATATGACCAATGACTTGGTGACGAACATTAACCAAGGCAATTTCCCTAAGTGGGACTTGTACATCCAGGTGATGAAACCGCAAGACTTGTCCAAGTTTGATTTCGATCCATTGGACGCCACCAAGATATGGCCGGGTATCCCGGAACGTAAAGTTGGACAAATGGTGTTGAACCGAAATCCGGCGAATGTATTCCAGGAAACCGAGCAAGTTGCCATGGCGCCATCTAATGTCGTGCCGGGTATCGAGCCTTCGGAAGACCGGTTATTGCAAGGTCGGATCTTCTCGTACGCCGATACGCAGATGTATCGCCTGGGTGCCAATGCGCTGCAACTGCCAGTCAACGCGCCTAAAGTCGCCGTCAACAATGGCAATCAGGATGGCGCGATGAACGCTGGCGCCAGCACCTCTGGTGTGAACTACCAGCCAAGTCGCCTGCAACCGCGCGAAGAAACGCAAAGTGCCCGCTACGGTAAGTCGGCGCTGCAAGGCAGCACCCAGCAGGCGAAGATCCAGCGCGAGCAGAACTTCAAACAGGCCGGGGATCTGTATCGCTCGCTAAGCAAAAGCGAACGTCAGGATCTGATCGACAGCTTCGGTGGCTCGCTGGCGGGTGCCGATGACGAGAGCAAGCACATCATTCTGTCCTTCCTTTATAAGGCCGATCCGGAATACGGCAGCGGTGTGACCAAGGTCGCCAAAGGTGATCTCAGTCGCGTCGAGGCGCTGGCAGCCAAACTGGTCGACTGAAAAATCGGGGTCTGAGTCAGACCCCGATTCATCCATAAGTCCATAGTTGTGCCGCACTGATCCACGACAGCTGCGTTATCATCGGCGTTTTTGTCGGGGGTTCTCATGGCCAAGGCCAAGCGCATGTACGGCTGCACCGAGTGCGGCGCAACCTTTCCCAAGTGGGCCGGCCAGTGCGGCGAATGCGGCGCCTGGAATACCCTGACCGAAACCATGGTCGAGAGTGGCGGCGCAGCAGCGCCGAGCGGGCGCACCGGTTGGACCGGGCAGCAGGCGCAGATCAAGACGCTGGCTGAAGTCAGCGTCGAAGAAATCCCGCGTTTTTCCACAGCCTCCAGTGAGCTGGATCGGGTACTCGGCGGCGGACTGGTGGACGGCTCGGTGGTGTTGATCGGTGGTGACCCCGGCATCGGCAAATCGACCATTCTGTTACAGACCCTGTGCAACCTCGCCAAAACCATGCCGGCGCTGTACGTCACCGGCGAAGAATCCCAGCAGCAAGTCGCCATGCGTGCCCGTCGTCTCGGGTTGCCGCAGGACAAACTGCGCGTCATGACTGAAACCTGCATCGAAACCATTATCGCCACGGCGCGCCTGGAAAAGCCCAAGGTGATGGTGATCGACTCGATCCAGACGATTTTCACCGAGCAGCTGCAATCGGCACCGGGTGGCGTCTCTCAAGTTCGCGAAAGTGCGGCATTGCTGGTGCGCTACGCCAAACAGAGTGGTACGGCGATCTTTCTTGTCGGTCACGTCACCAAGGAAGGCGCCTTGGCCGGGCCGCGCGTGCTGGAACACATGGTCGACACCGTGCTGTATTTCGAAGGCGAGTCCGATGGCCGCTTGCGCTTGTTGCGCGCGGTGAAGAACCGTTTCGGCGCGGTCAACGAATTGGGCGTGTTCGGCATGACCGACAAAGGCCTGAAAGAAGTCTCCAACCCTTCGGCGATTTTTCTCACACGCGCTCAGGAAGAAGTCCCGGGCAGCGTGGTGATGGCGACGTGGGAAGGCACGCGGCCGATGCTGGTCGAAGTGCAGGCGTTGGTCGATGACAGTCATCTGGCCAATCCGCGCCGAGTCACCTTGGGCCTGGATCAAAATCGTCTGGCGATGTTGCTGGCGGTGCTGCATCGCCACGGCGGGATTCCGACTCACGATCAGGACGTGTTTCTCAACGTGGTCGGCGGGGTCAAGGTGCTGGAAACCGCCTCCGATCTGGCGTTGATGGCGGCAGTGATGTCCAGCCTGCGCAACCGGCCGTTGCCGCACGATCTGTTGGTGTTCGGCGAAGTCGGGCTGTCCGGCGAAGTGCGTCCGGTGCCGAGCGGCCAGGAGCGTTTGAAAGAAGCCGCGAAACACGGCTTCAAACGCGCCATCGTGCCCAAGGGCAACGCACCGAAAGAAGCGCCGCCGGGTCTGACGATCATCGCCGTGACCCGTCTGGAGCAGGCGCTGGACTCGTTGTTCGAGTAACGCCGCGCTACAGCTGGATCAATGCGCCCAATTCCCGCTCGAGCTCCTGCGGATCGCCCAGATTGAACTCGATCACGCGCCGCAGGCGTTCAATCGATTCGAGGCTGATGTGCTTGCAGACGAAGCCGAGCTGACCATGGTCATCGTGGGTCAGCAGCACGTCCATCTTGATTCCGACCTCGTCGTTGAGATGGATGTCGACCAGAAAATGCCAATCCGGATTGCCCAGCCATGGCTCGGGCTTCTCGATCAACAGCCCCTTGAGCGACAGGTCGATCAGCTTGACCGGCCAGATGAATTCACCCTGACTCAATTCGGTCCGGGCATCGAACGCGATACGTTTGAAGCGGCGACGCTCTGCTGGGTGCTCGCTCATGGCGCTATCCTCACGAAGGTCTGCTGACTATAGACCAACCTTTGAACCGTCTAGACCAATGTCGGGGTATGGCCTTTGGCGCCAGTAGCGCTAAACTCGGGGTGGCTGTCTTTCTTGTCCACCCTGGCTGGAATAAAAAAATGAAAAATAATAATAGCCTGCTACGCCACTTACCCTGGCTGCTGCTGGCAATCGTAGGAGCGTGCGCCTTGGGCGTAGTGGCATTGCGCCGAGGCGAGGCGATCAACGCCTTGTGGATTGTGGTCGCCGCCGTGGCCATTTATCTGGTTGCGTACCGCTATTACAGTCTGTTCATCGCTAACCATGTGATGCAACTCGATCCGCGTCGGGCCACCCCCGCCGTGCTCAACAACGACGGTCTGGACTACGTTCCGACCAACAAACACATTCTGTTCGGTCACCACTTCGCGGCAATTGCCGGCGCAGGGCCTTTGGTCGGCCCGGTACTGGCGGCGCAAATGGGCTATCTGCCCGGTACGCTGTGGCTGATTGCCGGCGTGGTGCTGGCGGGTGCGGTGCAGGACTTCATGGTTCTGTTCATGTCGACCCGGCGCAATGGCCGTTCGCTGGGCGACATGGTGCGTGAAGAAATGGGCCGTGTGCCCGGCACCATCGCGCTGTTTGGCTGCTTCCTGATCATGATCATCATCCTTGCGGTGCTGGCGCTGATCGTGGTCAAAGCTCTGGCCGAAAGTCCGTGGGGCATCTTTACGGTGATGGCGACCATCCCGATCGCGATGTTCATGGGCATTTACATGCGCTACATCCGTCCGGGCCGCATTGGCGAGATCTCGGTGGTCGGCGTGTTGCTGCTGCTGGGTTCGATCTGGCTGGGTGGGCAGATTGCCGCCGATCCGGTCTGGGCCAAGGCGTTCACCTTCACCGGTGTGCAGATTACCTGGATGCTGGTTGGCTACGGTTTTGTGGCCGCTTCGTTGCCGGTATGGCTGATCCTGGCGCCGCGCGACTACCTCTCCACGTTCCTCAAGATCGGTACCATCGTCGCTCTGGCGATCGGCATCCTGGTGACCATGCCCGAGCTGAAAATGCCCGCGCTGACCCAGTTCGTCGACGGCACTGGCCCGGTGTGGAAGGGCGGTCTGTTCCCGTTCCTGTTCATCACCATCGCTTGCGGTGCGGTCTCGGGTTTCCATGCACTGATCTCCTCCGGCACCACGCCGAAGCTGCTGGATAACGAAACCAACGCCCGTTACATCGGTTACGGCGGCATGCTCATGGAGTCGTTCGTGGCGATCATGGCCATGGTCGCCGCTTCGGTGATCGAGCCTGGCGTGTACTTCGCCATGAACAGTCCGGCGGCAGTCGTCGGCAGTGATGTGGTGTCGGTTGCACAAGTGGTCAGCAGTTGGGGCTTCGCGATCACGCCTGAGGCGTTGCAAGCCGTGGCGCACGACATCGGCGAAACCACCATTCTGGCGCGTGCCGGTGGTGCGCCGACGCTGGCGGTCGGTATCGCGCAGATCCTGCACAGTGTCCTGCCGGGTGAAAACACCATGGCGTTCTGGTACCACTTCGCGATCCTGTTTGAAGCGCTGTTCATCCTCACCGCAGTAGACGCCGGTACCCGTGCCGGACGCTTCATGCTGCAGGATCTGCTCGGCTCCTTCGTTCCGGCCCTCAAGCGTACCGAATCCTGGACCGCCAACCTGATCGCCACTGCCGGTTGTGTGGCGATGTGGGGCTGGTTGCTGTATCAGGGCGTGATCGATCCACTGGGCGGTATCAATACCTTGTGGCCGCTGTTCGGTATCTCCAACCAGATGCTGGCCGGTATCGCGCTGATGCTCGCCACCGTGGTCCTGATCAAAATGAAGCGTCAGCGCTACATTTGGGTCACCTTGCTGCCAGCCACCTGGCTGCTGATCTGCACCACGACTGCGGGCTTCATCAAGCTGTTCGACGCCAACCCGGCGATCGGCTTCCTGTCGCTGGCCAAGAAATACAGCGATGCGCTGGCCAATGGTCAGGTGCTGGCTCCGGCAAAAAGCGTAGAACAGATGCAGCACGTGATCTTCAACGCTTACACCAACGCAACGCTGACCGCACTGTTCCTGTTCGTGGTATTCAGCATCCTGTTCTATGCGCTCAAGGTCGGCATCGCCGCCTGGGGCAAAAAAGAGCGTACGGATAAAGAATCGCCATTCCAGGCGCTGCCGGATGCGTAACCAGAGGATTGCAGCATGTTCAATGACCTGAGTCGCCTCGGTAAATACCTCGGTCAGGCCGCGCGCCTGATGGTCGGCATGCCCGACTACGACACCTACGTCGAGCATATGCAGAACAAACACCCGGACAAACCGGTGATGAGCTACGAGATGTTCTTCAGGGAACGTCAGGAAGCTCGCTACGGTGGCAAGGGTGGGCCGAAGTGCTGTTGATCTGACAGCCTGAAGCCGATGCAATCCCCCTGTGGGAGCTGGCCTGCTAGCTCCCACATTTGTTTTGTGTTTTTAAAAGGAGATCGTGTTTTGTCCTCTCCCATCCCGGTCACGGTGCTCAGCGGTTTCCTCGGCGCCGGCAAGACCACATTGTTACGCCACCTGCTCAAAGCCGAGCACGGCCTGAAAATCGCCGTGATCGAAAACGAATTCAGTGACGCCGGCATCGACACCCAGTTACTCGGTGACGAGCCGGTGCAAGTCATGACCCTGGCCAATGGCTGCGTGTGCTGCACCATTCACACCGATCTGACCAAAGCGCTCTATCTGCTGCTCGAACGTCTGGACAGCGGCGAAATCGCCTTCGACCGCCTGGTGATCGAGTGCACCGGGCTGGCCGATCCGGCTCCGGTTGCGCAAACCTTCTTCATCGACGAAGAACTGCGTGAGCGTTATCTGCTCGATGGCATCATCACGCTGGTCGATGCGGCCCACGCCGATGTACACCTGACCCAGACCATCGCCCAGGCACAGATCGGTTTCGCCGACCGCTTGCTGGTGAGCAAGACCGATCTGGTGGATGAGGCTGCGTTTACCGCGCTCAGCGAACGCCTGACCCGCATCAATCGTCGCGCGCCAATCCGCGTGGTCGAGCACGGCAACATTGATCTGGCCGAGCTGCTGGATGTGCGCGGCTTCAACCTGAATGCCGATCTCGGCGGCGGCCTGAGTCTGCGTCCGGTGAGCAAAGCGCCTTCCATCGACCGCATTTCCAGCCTGGTGCTGCGCACCGATCAGCCGCTGGATATCGATCAACTCAGCGAGTTCATGAACGAATTGCTGGAAGAACATGGCAAGCAATTGCTGCGCTACAAAGGCGTGCTGAACATTGCAGGCGAGGATCGGCGGTTGGTGTTTCAGGGGGTTTTGAAACTCTACGGTTTCGACTGGGACACTGAATGGGCCGAGGGTGAGGCGCGGGAAAGTGTGATTGTGTTTATTGCTGATGACTTGCCGGAAGAGAAGATCCGCGCCGGGTTTGCCAAGGTGGCTGCGGCCTGATGTTTCTTGGTTGGCAGTGATGACGCCATCGCGGGCAAGTCGAATCGTCGCGCCGCCGCTCCCACAGGGTTATTTGTCGTTCACAGATATTGTGTACACCAATGAACCTGTGGGAGCGGGCTTGCCCGCGATGGCGATCTAACCGACAGCACAATGCTCAATGGATGAACTCAGGAGAGTCTGCTCAAGATGATCCAGATGTTGATTCATCAGCATCATGGCTGTCGCCGCATCCCTGCGCTCCAGCGCCTCGGCAATCGCCAAATGCTCCCGCCACGCGCAACAGCCGTGCGTACTTTCAGGGCAACGCGCAATCGCCAATGAAGTCAGTGGCACCAATGTAGAAAGAAAATGCGCCAACGGTGCATTCCCCGCCATTTGCGCCAATTGCAGATGAAACTCCCCGGATAAGCGAATCGCCGCGCCGCGTCGATCCTGTTCCACCGCCGCGCGCTCACGCTCGATCAGCGCCCGCAAGCGTTGCACTCCCTCGGGTCGCGCATGCTGGCAGGCCAGTCGCACCAGCGTGCTTTCGGTCAGGCGCCGTGCATGCAGAGCCTGACGCGTGTGCTCCATATCCAGCGCCGCAACCCTAGGCCGATGATTGACCTGTAAAACGATGATCTGCTGATGCGCCAACTGCGTCAGCACTCGGCGCACATCCGCCCGGCTGACCCCGAACATCTGCTTCAGGCTGTCTTCGGTAAAGCGGCTCGCAGAATCAATCCGCTGTTCGAGAATTGCATCGAACAGTCGCGGATACAGATCATTCACCGGCGCATCCAGGCGGGAGAAGGGCAGGGCCGCCGAGGTCCGGCGGTGGGGCAACGGTGTGGCAAGACTGTTCATGGCCTGTCTCCAGTGCATGGCGGGTTCAGCTACCGAGGTTGTCGTCCGGGATGTTCAGTTCGATGCCCATCCGCTGGCCTTCACGCAAAATGTGCCGGCGCATTTCGGCGCTGGCCTGGGCGCTGTTCTTGCTGCGGATCGCGCGCACCACGGCTTCGTTTTCTTCCAGCCGCTCGGCCAGATGCTCAGGTGAATTACGCAACACCTCGGCGCTTTGCTTGAGGGCGTTGCTGGTCTGTTGCACTACGCTCTGGAAAATCGGGTTCGAGGTCAGGGTGAACAGCTCCTCGTGAAAGGCGATGTAAGCGCTGACTCCCGCCTCGCTGTCGCCGGCTTCAAGGGCTTCGCGCATGTCCATCAGGGTCAGGCGCAGTTGCCCGACTTCCTTGCTGCTGATCGACTGCGCCACTAAGCCGACGATGAACGGCTCCAGCGTGTAGCGCAGTTGCAGCACGTCTTCGAGGCTGGCGCCGGCCACTGCGCTGTCGTGGCTTTGACTGTCATTGAGTTGCGCGTCGAGTACGACCACGCCTTTGCCCGGCATTGAGCGGACCAGGCCAAGGGTCTCCAGCACGATCACCGCTTCGCGCAGGCTCGGGCGGCTGATGCCCAGTTGTTCGGCCAGTTCGCGCTGGCCCGGCAGCATTTCGCCGGAGCGCCATTGACCACGGGCGAGGGCGGCCCGGAGTTTTTCCACGACTGAGTTGACGACTGTTGAAGTGCTGATCACGTGTTCGCTCCATGAGCCGTGCCTGCTTTTATACAGGCACGGCATTCATTCAAAATTCTTTGGCGGCCGCTTGCCCGACCGGTTTTCTCGGTTGAAAGGTATAGCCGTGCTGTCCGTCGAGCACCTTGTTCGCCCGTTGCACATCAATGTCTTTTTCCCAACGGGCGATGGCCACCGTAGCGACGCAGTTGCCGATCAGATTGGTCAGCGCGCGGCCGATGCCCATGAACCAGTCAACCGCCAGCACCAACACCAGACCGACCACCGGGATCGCCGGAATCGCCGTCAGCGTCGCGGCGAGAATCACCAACGCCGAACCGGGAATGCCGTGCGCGCCTTTCGAGGTGATCAGCGACACCAGCAGAATCGTCAGCAGATCGGTCATCGCCAGCGGGGTGCCGGTGGCGTTGGCGATAAACACGATGGCCAGCGTCAGGTAGATCGAAAAACCGTCGAGGTTGAACGAGTAACCGGTAGGAATCACCAGCCCGACCGTCGAGCTGCCGATCCCCAGGTGTTCAAGTTTGCGCATGATCTGTGGCAGCACAGCATCCGACGATGCGGTGCCCATCACGATCAGCAGTTCTTCACGCAGGTACTTGAGCAGCGGCCACATACGCAGGCCGGACAGGCGCATCACCAGACCAAGGATCAAAGAAACGAACGCCACGCAGGTCAGGTAGAACAAGCCGACCAGACTGCCCAGATGTTGCAGCGAATCGAGGCCATATTTGCTGGTGGTGAAGGCGATGGCGCCGAATACGCCAATCGGCGCCAGACGCACGATCATGCCCATGATGCGGAAGATCACATGGCTCAGTTCGTTGATCAGTCGCGAGATCCCGGAAGCGGCTTCGCCGACCAGATTCAGTGCGCTGCCGAACAGCACCGAAAACAGCAGCACTTGCAGAATGTTGTTGTCGGCAAAGGCGCCGATCACCGAGGTCGGGATCAGGTCCATCAGAAATTGCGTCGTGGTATGCATGTGCTGGCCGCGCTGGGCGATGTCGCCCATGTCCGCAACTGACAGTTGCTCCAGATGGATATTCGCGCCGCTGCCGATCCCGGTGGTGAAGGCGAATACCAGGCCGATCACCAACGCGATGGTGGTCAACACTTCAAAGTAGATCACCGATTTGAGGCCAATGCGCCCGACCTTCTTCAGATCGCCCGCGCCGCTGATACCGCTGACCACCACGCAGAACACGATCAGGCCGATGAGCATCTTGATCAGTTTGATGAACCCGTCGCCAAGCGGTTTGAGCTGGGCCGAGTATTCAGGAAGGGTGAGCCCGCAGACGATGCCGAGCACCAGTCCGAGAACCACTTGGAGGAAGATTGAACGCGAGCACCATCTGAGCATGGGAGGAATCCTGGTCGGTGTCCTGGTTGCCGTACGCTGCGCGTATCAGATTCAGGACTTAATTATTGTGGTCTTACCGGTATGTCCAGTTCGGGTGCAGTCTAGGCTTGGTTTTTTCGGGATGACAAGGGAAAATCACAAAATTGGCATGACCGGTCTGACCAGTGGCCGAAGATCAAAAGATCGTCCGATCGCGGCCCGAGCCTTCGGCAGCTCCTACAGGAGGTACGCGTTCCAAATGTAGGAGCTGCCGGAGGCTGCGATCTTTTGGTCTTTACGACAGGCGAAAAAAAACCGGCCAATCACTTGGCCGGTTTTTCATGCTGCAGATTTAACGTCGCATCAAGCGCCGTATACCGGCAGTTTCTTGCAGATGGCTTTGACTTTCTCACGAACGGCGTCGATCACCGCTTCGTTGTTCAGGTCAGCCAGGATGTCGCAGATCCAGCCGGCCAGCTCTTTGCACTCTGCTTCCTTGAAGCCACGAGTGGTCACGGCCGGGGTGCCGAAGCGCAGGCCGGAGGTGACGAACGGCGAGCGTGGATCGTTTGGTACGGAGTTCTTGTTCACGGTGATGAAAGCTTTGCCCAGAGCGGCGTCAGCATCTTTACCGGAGATTTCCTGCTTGATCAGCGACAGCAGGAACAGGTGGTTTTCAGTACCGCCGGACACCACGTCGAAACCGCGCTCGATGAATACGCTGGCCATGGCCTGGGCGTTTTTCACCACTTGTTGCTGGTAAGTCTTGAACTCAGGCTGCAACGCTTCTTTGAAGCAGATCGCTTTAGCAGCGATCACGTGCTCCAGCGGGCCACCCTGGGCGCCCGGGAAGACTGCGGAGTTGAGCTTCTTCTCGATGTCGGCGTTGGCCTTGGCGAGGATCAGGCCACCACGTGGACCGCGCAGGGTCTTGTGCGTGGTGGTGGTCACGACGTCAGCGTATGGAACCGGGTTCGGGTAAACGCCAGCGGCAACCAGACCGGCCACGTGCGCCATGTCAACGAACAGGTACGCGCCAACCTTGTCAGCGATTTCGCGGAAGCGCGGGAAGTCGAGGATCTGCGAGTAGGCAGAGAAACCGGCCACGATCATTTTCGGCTTGTGCTCAACCGCCAGACGCTCGACTTCGTCGTAGTCGATCAGGCCGTTGGCGTCGATGCCGTACTGCACGGCGTTGTACAGCTTGCCGGAGGAGGAAACGCTGGCACCGTGGGTCAGGTGACCGCCGTGGGCCAGGCTCATGCCCAGGATGGTATCGCCGGCCGACAGCAGAGCCAGGTAAACGGCGCTGTTGGCTTGCGAACCGGCGTGTGGCTGCACGTTGGCGTAATCGGCGCCGAACAGCTCTTTGGCGCGGTCGATGGCCAGCTGCTCAACGATGTCGACGTATTCGCAACCACCGTAGTAGCGCTTGCCCGGGTAGCCTTCGGCGTATTTGTTGGTCAGAACCGAGCCTTGAGCCTCCATCACCGCTGGGCTGGTGTAGTTTTCCGAAGCGATCAGCTCAATGTGTTCTTCCTGGCGCTGAGCTTCTTGCTCCATGGCGGCAAAAAGATCGGCGTCGTACTTGGCAATAGTCAAATCACGGCTGAACATGGCGGTCCTCAAGGATCGGGGGCAGAAAAGGGGGGCATTCTAACCCAATGGGTTTTGGAAGGCATATGAAAGGACATCATGTCGCAGACAAGTGGCTTTCATGACCGGATATGCGGTCTCAGTGCTGGCCTCATCGCTGGCAAGCCAGCTCCCACAATGTCCGTGTTTCAGCCAAAGAATATTGATCCACAGCAAGTCCCCTGTGGGAGCTGGCTTGCCAGCGATGAGGCCAGCAGCCTCCCCACAAAACTTCAATCAAACATGAACAACGCATCATTACTGAACTGCGCCTCGAACCGGCTCGCCGGCATCGGCCGTCCGAACAGATAACCCTGCACCTCATCGCAACCGTGTTCGCGCAGGAAATCCAGCTGCTCATGGGTTTCCACGCCCTCGGCGATCACCGCCAGATTCAGGCTGTGGGCCATGGCGATGATCGCGCGGGCAATCTGCGCATCCTGTTCGCCAGACGGCAGGCCATCAACGAAAGTGCGGTCGATTTTCAGCACGTCGATCGGGAATTGCTTCAGGTAGTTCAGCGATGAATAACCGGTGCCGAAGTCATCGACCGCGATGCTCAGGCCGAGATTTTTCAGGCCGGCGAGAATCTGCATCGCCTCGCTGACTTCGCGCATCAGGATACTTTCGGTCAGTTCCAGTTCCAGACACGCCGGTGGCAACCCGGTTTCGCGCAAGATCGTGGCGATCCGCGTGCCGAGCTGGCCGTCGGAGAACTGCCGCGCCGAGATGTTCACCGAGACCTTCGGCACGCGTACGCGATTCTGGTGCCAGGTCTTCAGTTGCCGGCAGGCCTCGCTGATCACCCAGTCGCCGACGTCCACCACCAGCCCGAGTTCTTCGAGTACCGGAATGAAATCCCCCGGTGGCACCAGTCCACGACGCGGATGACGCCAGCGCAACAGGGCTTCCGCGCCGGTCAGGCGTTTGCCGTCGCCGCTGAATTGCGGCTGGTAATACAGCACGAATTCGTCCTGCTCCAGGGCGTGGCGCAAGTCGCTTTCCAGTTCCAGACGCTCGAGGGCGCTGGCGTTCATGTCGGCCTGATAGAACTGGAAGTTGTTTTTGCCGCGCTCCTTGGCGTGGTACATCGCGGTGTCGGCGTTCTTCATCAACTGGCTGAGTTCGTTGCCGTCCTGCGGACTCAAGGCGATGCCGATACTCGCGGTGACGAAGAATTCGCGGCCTTCGAGCACGAACGGTTTCACCAGGCTTGCGAGAATCTGCTCGGCCACATGAATCGCCCGGTTCAGCGCCAGTTCGCGGCTGGCGCGGTGTTGCAGCAGCAGCGTGAATTCATCGCCGCCCATGCGCGCCACAGTGTCGTCATCGTCGACGCAACCGAGCAGGCGCGTGGCCATTTCCTTGAGCATGCGGTCGCCGGCGGCGTGGCCGAGGGAGTCGTTGATCGGCTTGAAGCGGTCAAGGTCGAGGAACATCAGCACCACCCACGACTTTTGCCGTTCGGCCGATTGCAGCGCGGTGTGCAGACGATCCTGGAACAGTGTGCGGTTGGGCAAATGCGTCAGCGCGTCGTAGTAGGCCAGGCGGTGAATCCGCTGCTCGCTGGCCTTGCGCTCGCTGATGTCGCTGAAGAAGCACACGTAACTGGCCAGATCGCCCTCGTCGTCGAGCACTGCGGTAATGCCGACCCAGGCCGGGTAATGCTCGCCGTTACGCCGCTTGAGCCAGACTTCACCTTCCCAGGTGCTGTGTTGATGCAATTGTTTGAGCACGTAGCGCAGATGTGCGTCCTGCTGCTCGTCGACGGTGAGCATGTTCGGCAACTGGTCGAGCACTTCGCTGACCGCGTAGCCGCTGACCCGACTGAAGGCTTCGTTGGCCTGCACGATGTAACCGGCCGGGTCGGTGATCAGGATCGCCGAAGTCGAATGCTCGAATACCGTGGCGGCCATGCGCAGGTCTTTCTCGGCGCGGCGCTGCTGGCTGATGTCGCGGCCGACACCGAGCACGCCTTCGAACGCACCTTGTTCATCCCAGACCAGCACCAGACGCAATTCAATCGGGATCTTGCGGCCATCGGCCTTGAGGCAATCGAACAGGAACAGTTGGGTCTGAACCTGATCGCGCAACAGCGCCAGTTGCTCCGGTTTGTCCAGCGCCTTGCTGACGCGATCCATCAGCTGATAGATGCCGCTCAGTTGCTGCGGGTTGGCGATGGTCGATTGCCAGCCGTTCTGGAAAATCCACTCGACGTCATAACCCAGCACCGCTTGCACCGAAGGGCTGACGTAGTTCAGCGAGAGCTTGCTGTCAGTGGAGAAAATCACGTCGCTGATACTTTCCGCGAGCATGCGGTAGCGCTGCTCGCTGTCGCGCAGCGATTCGCTGGCCTCGATCTGTTCGGTGATGTCCTTGGCCACGCCAATGATGCGCGTGACCTGATCCTGTTTGTCGCGAGCCAGTGCCTGTTCGCGAATGTCGAAACGCCGCCACTCGCCGTCGCGATGGCGGAAGCGCAACTGACATTGCAGCAACTGGCTGTAACCGGCGTGACGCTGCATCTGGCGCGAGCGATGGTAGTAATCGGCGTCTTCCGGGTGCAGCAGGATTTCCCAGAAGTACTCGCCCATCTGATGCAGTTCGGTACGGTTGTAACCGAGCGTCTGGCCGAGGTGGTGGTTGCTGAAAATCATCCGCTGGCTGATCACGTCCTGCACATACAGATGATCCGGCACGGTGCGTACCACGTCCGACCAGAACCCTTCGCGCTCCAGCAGCGACAGTTCGATCAGCTTGCGGCTGGTGATGTCGTTGATGCTGAGGATCACCGCGCGATAGTCGTGACGCTCTTGCGGCAGGCGCAGCACCAGCCACAGATGCTGGTCGCGACCGTTGATGTCCGGCAGTTTTATTTCCAGTTCGAGCTGTTTCTGCTGCTGGAGCACCGCGTCGAGCACCTGATTGCCAATGGCGCATTGGCTGTGCGGCTGGCCGTCGATCAGCAGTTGCCAGGCGTGGTCGCAGGAATTGACGTTGAGCAGTTGCAACGCCACCTGATTGACCTCGGTGATGCGCAGTTCCTGGAGCAATTGCTGGCGCTGTTGCGGCTGATCGAGCCAAGCCTTGAGCTGGTCGCTGGTCTGCAACTGTGCCTTGTCGAAGGCCTGCTTGAGCCCCGACAGGTCGAGCACGCACAGCGCGACGCCGGTGCCATCGAAAATGTCCTGATAACGCCGCCGACCTTCATGCAACTGACGCTGACGGCGGCGCATGTTCAGCAGTGCGATGAATGGCAGCAGCGAGAACGCCAGGCCGAGCAGGCATTTGCCGATGAACGCCGGCAGCAGTTGTTCGAGCACATGCTGGCGGTCGAACAGACCCCGCAACTGCCAGTCGCTGCTGCTCAGTGGTACGGTCAGCACGCTGTTGGCCATGTCGTCCGGGGTCAGCGTGCTGGTCTTGGCCGATGGCAGGCCTTCGTCGCGGCTGATGATCTGATGGTTGATGCGGTTTTCCACCAGCCACAGCGGACGGATGCCGGTTTCCGCCTGTTTGGTCAGCGAGGCAAAGAAGGTCGGGGTCAGGCGCAGCGCCCAGTAACCGCGCGAACTGCCGCTGGCCTGATGCAGCAACAGATGCACCTCTGAGCCGTCGTCGGCGTTGCTGAAGTAATGCGCCTGTGCGCGACTGCGCCTTACCAGTTCGCTGAGGTAATCGGCATCGTGGCTGTTCGCGTCGCTGTCGCTGAGGACTTTGCCGGAGGGCGTTAGTAACGCCAGGCTGCGCAGATCCGGCAGCGATTGCTGCAGTTTGCGCAGCAGAGCCTGTTGTTCGTCGGCGGTTTGCGGTTGTTCGAGGATCGGCAGCAGATTCAGGGCGATCTGCGCGTTCAGCGCCATGTTCAGGCTGACTTGCGCGGCGAGGTCGGCGGTGTAGTCGATGGTGTACTGACGCTGATTTTTCTCGGTTTCGCGCAGTTGATCGAGCAACTGCCAGAACAGCAGGGCCAGCAACAACAGGACCAATGTCGCCAGTGCGCCCTTTAATGTTCCGCGCAGGGGCGAGCCATTCGCAGGCTGAGGTGCGCTCACGGAAACGGGCGGCGTGACATTCGACAAGCTGTAATCCTGCGGTCTGGCTGGACTGGCGCGACGTGCACTATAAGCCGGACGCCCAAAGGGCGGCTAGCATGCCTTGAGTTGTGGCGAAGTGCCAGCCCCGCTCGGCTGGACTGCCACCGGTCATTAAGGTAGCTTTGCCGGTTACGCGGGAGCGTTCCAGCTCCTAGAATCAGACTTTTTCAGCGCGCACGCATTGATGACCATCAAGTGAACGACGCGCACGGTCTGGCCGGGCTTCGCCTGCGCTCCATCATTCATCTGTCACTGACCCAAGGTTCTCCATGGCTCAATACGTATTCACCATGCATCGGCTGGGCAAAGTTGTTCCGCCGAAGCGGGAAATTCTCAAAAACATTTCTCTGTCGTTCTTCCCGGGCGCCAAGATCGGCGTGCTCGGCCTCAACGGTTCGGGTAAATCCACGCTGCTGAAAATCATGGCTGGCGTCGACACCGAGTTCGAAGGCGAAGCGCGTCCGATGCCGGACCTGAACATCGGCTATCTGCCGCAAGAGCCGCAACTTGACCCAACCAAGACCGTGCGTGAAGTGGTCGAGGAAGCGGTCAGCGTGATCAAGAACGCCCAGGCGCGCCTGGACGAGGTCTACGCGGCTTACGCTGAAGAAGATGCCGACTTCGACAAACTGGCTGCCGAACAGGCCAAGCTCGAAGCGATCCTGCAAGCCAGCGACGGTCACAACCTGGATCGTCAACTGGAAGTCGCCGCCGACGCGCTGCGTCTGCCGGCGTGGGACGCCAAGGTCGAATTCCTCTCCGGTGGTGAAAAGCGTCGTGTGGCCCTGTGCCGTCTGCTGCTGTCCGCTCCGGACATGCTGCTGCTCGACGAACCAACCAACCACTTGGACGCCGATTCGGTAGCGTGGCTGGAGCACTTCCTGCACGACTTCCCGGGCACCGTGGTAGCGATCACGCACGACCGGTACTTCCTCGACAACGTCGCTGGCTGGATCCTGGAGCTCGACCGCGGCGCGGGCATTCCGTACGAAGGCAACTACTCCGGCTGGCTTGAAGCCAAGTCCGATCGTCTGGCCGCTGAATCCAAGCAGCAGTCGGCGCATGAAAAAGCCATGAAGGAAGAACTGGAGTGGGTGCGCAAAGGCGCCAAGGCCCGCCAGTCGAAATCCAAGGCTCGTCTGCAACGCTTCGAAGAAATGCAATCGCAGGAATTCCAGAAGCGTTCGGAAACCAACGAGATCTACATCCCGGCCGGTCCGCGCCTGGGCGACAAGGTCATCGAGTTCAAGAACGTCACCAAGGGCTACGGCGATCGCGTGTTGATCGACAACCTGTCGTTCTCCATGCCTAAAGGCGCCATTGTTGGCGTGATCGGCGGTAACGGTGCCGGTAAATCGACCCTGTTCCGCATGCTGATGGGCAAGGAAACGCCAGACTCGGGCAGCATCGAAGTCGGCGAAACCGTGCAGCTCGCCTGTGTGGATCAGAGCCGCGAAGACCTCGACGGCAGCAAGACTGTGTTCCAGCAGATTTCCGATGGTTCGGATCAGATCCGCATCGGCAACTACGAGATCCCGTCGCGCACCTACGTCGGTCGCTTCAACTTCAAGGGCGGCGATCAGCAGAAGTTCGTCAAGGACCTGTCCGGTGGTGAGCGCGGCCGCTTGCACCTGGCGCTGACCCTGAAGGAGGGTGGCAACGTCCTGCTGCTCGACGAACCGTCCAACGACCTCGACGTGGAAACCCTGCGTTCGCTGGAAGAAGCCCTGCTGGACTTCCCGGGCGCTGCCATTGTGATCTCTCACGATCGGTGGTTCCTTGACCGCGTCGCGACCCACATCCTGGCGTACGAAGACGACTCGCAAGCGATCTTCTTCGAAGGTAACTACACCGAGTACGAAGCTGACCGCAAAAAACGCCTCGGCGAAGCAGCGGCCCAGCCACACCGGGTACGTCACAAGAAACTGGCCTGATATCGGGTTGGTTGCATGAAAAAACGGAGCCTTCGGGTTCCGTTTTTTTTGCGCGTTTTTCAGGGATACCGAGTTGGATTCATCGCTGGCAAGCCAGCTCCCACATGATTTGCGTTTGTGCCCGGATTGTGTGAACACCACGAAAACTGTGGGAGCTGGCTTGCCAGCGATGGCGGTATAACTGCTGAACACTCCAGGTGCAAAACAGCCTGTTTTATATCCTGCGCACCATTTGATTTCATATTTGCGACATTTCAAGCTGTTCCTGTGTGCAATTGGTTTGTTACAGTCCGGCTCAATCTCTTCCAACGACAACAAATTTGCCGAGACTTTTGCCCATGATCGAATCCGTCGAATCCTTCCTTGCTCGCCTCAAACAGCGCGACCCGGATCAACCCGAATTTCATCAGGCGGTCGAAGAAGTCCTGCGTAGCTTGTGGCCATTTCTCGAAGCCAATCCGCACTATCTGACCTCGGGGATTCTCGAGCGCATCTGCGAGCCGGAGCGCGCCGTGGTGTTTCGCGTGTCGTGGGTCGACGATCAGGGCAAGGTCCAGGTCAATCGCGGTTTCCGTATTCAGATGAACAGCGCCATCGGCCCGTACAAGGGCGGTTTGCGTTTCCATCCTTCGGTGAACATGGGCGTGTTGAAATTCCTCGCCTTCGAGCAGACCTTCAAGAACTCGCTGACCTCCCTGCCCATGGGCGGCGGCAAGGGCGGTTCGGACTTCGATCCGAAGGGCAAAAGTGACGCCGAGGTCATGCGTTTCTGCCAGGCGTTCATGAGCGAGTTGTACCGGCACATCGGCGCTGACGTTGATGTGCCGGCCGGCGATATCGGCGTCGGCGCGCGCGAGATCGGTTTTCTGTTCGGTCAATACAAACGCCTGAGCAACCAGTTCACCAGCGTTCTTACCGGCAAGGGCATGACCTACGGCGGCAGCCTGATCCGCCCGGAAGCCACCGGTTTCGGCTGCGTGTATTTCGCTGAAGAAATGCTCAAGCGTCGCGGGCAAACCGTTGAAGGCAAACGCGTGGCGATCTCCGGTTCCGGCAACGTCGCGCAATACGCCGCGCGCAAAGTGATGGATCTGGGTGGCAAGGTGATTTCCCTGTCCGACTCCGAAGGCACGCTGTACTGCGAGGCCGGGCTGAGTGAAGAACAGTGGCTGGCGCTGCTGGAGCTGAAAAACGTCAAACGCGCACGCATCAGCGAATTGGCAGTGGCGTTCGGTCTGGAATTCCGCGCCGGTCAGTTGCCATGGTCGCTGGCGTGCGACATCGCACTACCGTGCGCCACGCAAAACGAGCTCGACGGCGAATCCGCCCGCACCTTGCTGCGCAACGGCTGCGTATGCGTAGCGGAAGGCGCGAATATGCCGACCACGCTCGAGGCTGTGGATATCTTTATCGAGGCCGGGATTTTGTTCGCGCCGGGCAAGGCATCGAATGCTGGCGGCGTGGCAGTCAGCGGCCTGGAAATGTCGCAGAACGCCATGCGTCTGCTGTGGACGGCGGGCGAGGTGGACAGCAAGTTGCACGCGATCATGCAGTCGATCCACCATGCTTGTGTGCATTACGGCGAAGAGAACGGACGGGTCAACTACGTCAAAGGTGCGAACATCGCCGGCTTCGTCAAAGTCGCCGATGCGATGCTCGCTCAGGGCGTGGTTTAAGCCGATTCGATGCGGATCACTTCAATCAGTTGATCGCCGGCCGGACGTTGCCACAGCACTTCGTCGTTGAGTTGTGCCCCGAGCAATGCCCGACCGAGCGGTGACCCCCAGTTGATCAAGCCATTGCCGGCGTCGGCCTGATCTTCACCGACCAGTTGCACGCGGTGTTGGTTGTTGTGCTCGTCGGCGTAAGTCACCCAACTGCCGATCTGCACTTTGCCGGTCGAGGTGGCGGCGGCTACCACTTGCGCGCTGCTCAGGCGTTGGTTGAAGTAGCGCAAATCGCGTTCCAGATCGGCTTGGCGTTGCTTGTCGGCCTGCTCGCCTTTGGCCGATTGTTCAGCGTACTCGGTTTGCAGCTCGGCAACCTTGTCCTGCAACTGCTGCAGACCTTGCGGTGTGACGTAATTGGGTTGCGCACTGACCAGCCGTTCGACCGGCTGATCGGCTTGTGCGGCGGCGGAGTCTTCGTTGACGAATGCGCGGCTCATGGTGTCCTCCCGTTATAAAGCTTGGGCCATGATCGCGGGGCATTGGTTTCACTGGATGTCCGGGAGCGACTCACTGCGAGCGATATGCGCGGCCAGCACCCTGGTCTTTCTGTTGCTGCCAGGCGCGTTCGCGTTCATCGAAGTGGCTATTGCGGTAGTCGTCGCGATCCTTGTTTTCGAGCATCGCCTGGCATTGGCGAAAGCCGTCGGTCCAGCCTTCGGCGTATTGCTTGTCCTTGAGATAGCGCGGCACGTTCTTGCGAAACTCGCCGCTGATCGAACCGGCGGCTTGTCGGCCGCTGATGCAACCGTCATCGAAACCGTCGGCGAAGGCTGGTGGATAACCTTTGGCAATCAAGTCTTCATGGGTGGACTGGCATCCGCCCAGCAACAGCACAACCCCCAGCAAACCTGCGCACCGCCACATCTCACTCTCCCGAGCCGTTTTGCGGCTTACAGGGAGAGTCTAGAAGTGGATTCGTCGATGGGGTGTGAAAGAAAGATCAAAAGATCAGTAGTGATACCACTTCACTTCAAGCATGACTTCCGTTTCAGGGCTGGCGACGTGGCTGAATTCGCGCTGCGCACTCAGGCGTAGACCGAGGTTGCGCGACAATTCCCATTGCTGATTCAGACTCAGGCTACGGCGCACTTCGCCGTTGGTGAAGTAGTCACCCTTGGCCTCCAGACTCAGATTGCCCAGCGGGTTTTTCCACAGCACACCGCTGTTGAAACCAGCGGCCGGGGCGATGAACCCGGCGAAGTCGTTGTTGTGCTCGATGCGCACCGTGCCGAGGGCAAAGCCCAGTACATCTTCGCCAAGCTGCCAGGTGCCGCCAGCGCCACCGTTGACGTGGCTGACCAGATTTTCATCATCATGCTTGCCCGGCACTCGCTCCAGACCACCGGTGACTTGCCATGACAGCGGCTGCAACAGCTCATTGCGCGGAGTCAGCGAGCGAATGGTCGCCAGATCCAGTTGCTGCACCTGCCAGTCGTTGCCTTCGTACTGACGCAGTTTCAGCTGGAGGATTTCGATCTGCGCGCCGAGCGGGAAGCTTTCGGCGTTGTCGTTGAGATCGTGATAGGCCATGCGCAAACCGTACTCGCCGAACGCGCGGTCGCCACGGGTGCCGATGCCGGCCTGCCAGGTGCGTGACTCGTGGCCGTCCTCGGGCAGACCGGGTTGCGGAATTTGCAGCTCCGGTGCGGGGTTCTTGTTGATCGCCCGCAGCAATTCGAAACTGCGCTGCGCCCGTTGCGGATCACGTTCCTGGCCGTTGGCGCGGTAGCGTTCCAACCGATACGCCGCGTCGATAATCAACGCCTGACGTGCGCGGGGCAGGGCTTTGAATGCAGGGTCTTGCAGCTGTTGTTGATCGGCGCTGACCTTCAGCACCCAGTCTTGCTCTTCACTGCTCAACGGTTCGGCGCGGCTGAGCAATTCACGCTCGCGCGACGGACGATACTCGATGCTTTCTACCAGCCCGGCTTCCTTCACCGCTTTGACGGTGTCAGTGGGAATCGCGGTCAGCGGGAATTGCTCGGTCAGGCGCAAACTCGGACGCGCCACTTGCAGCAGTTCGAGCAGGCGATAGGAGCAATTTTCGTCGAAGAAGAAATAGTCGAACTGGATCTGTTTCAACTCCCACACATGCTCAACCATGCGCGCGGTTTCGGCCTGAGTCAGATTCAGCCGGTATTCCCACAGATCACGGTTTTCCAGGCTGCGGTACTCGGAGAGTTTCTCCTGATACGGCACCAGCGCGAACAATCCCGGATAGCCGCCCATCAAGCCTTTCCAGGCATACAGAATGCTGTTGTCCGAGCCTTCGATGTAGGCGCCGAAGTTGATCGCGTAACTCAGCAGCGACGTCTTGTCGCTCTGCACATCGGCCTGGTCGATACGCAGCAGCGTATGGCCGAACATCGACGAAGGACTGTTGAGATAGGCTGCCGGGAAGATCATCACCGCGCTGTGCGGCGAGACGTCTTTGAACCATTTCTTGAATTCGGCGCAATCGGGCGCAGGCAGATCGGTCAGCTTGAGTTGATCTTTCAACCAGCGCGTACGTGCCGGGTAGACGCATTGTGCATGCTGCTCGCCAGCGCTGGCTGGAGCGTACAACGCCTGCACGGTGGCCGCGAGTTCATGATCGGGATGTTCGTTGCCATCGGGTGCGAGAAAGAATTTCTTGTCGCTGACATAGCTGCGCCAGCCGCCAAGCTTGGCGCTTTCGTAATGACCGAGGGAAATCCAGAAGCGGTCGTTGGCCAGTTGCTGCAAACGTTGAGGATCGATGTGCGGCGCGGCGGACAGCGGGGCGCAGACACACAGCGCCAGCCAGGCAAGGCGTTTGAGCATAAGTGGCAACTTAAGTCGAAAAGAAATAAAGCCCAAAGAGGGGCGGGCCGAAAAAACAAAACCCGCTTCCCGAAGGAAGCGGGCGGGGTCGAGCTTAAGCCTGAGTTGCGTACTTGGCCAGACGTGCGTCTGACTTCAGAACGGACAGGGTGTTGGTATGCACGTCTTCGGCGGTCACGTCAGCCTTGCTGAAGATCTGCTGGAAGTGCTCGTGAGTCACGGCAGCGAAATGCGCGCGATCTTCCGGCGCCACGCCCAGTACCACGGCATAAGTCGTCAGCGCTTCGCCGTTGCCTTTGGCCATGTCTTCGGACAGCTCGTTCATCATGCCATTCATGGCAATCCAGGATTTGCCGCCATAGGTCAGCGACGCGTTGGTCGAGCAACCGTTGGTGCCGGAGGTCATACCAAACGTTGCGTTACCGGATGTGCCGTTGGTGGTGGATGCCAGGAAGTGAGCCGGGGTGCCACGCTGACCTTCGAACAGCATGTTGCCCCAACCGCAATCCGGGCCGCCTGGCGCTTGAGCCATGGCGTTGAGGGATACAACGGTGAAGAGAGTACCGAGAAGAATCCGTTTCATAGCTTTGTTCTCTTTATGTGCATACCAATGGACAGGGGTTCTGGCGCCTTGCGGTGCCAGTGGGCCGGTTATTAGTTCCAGCCGCGCAGTTTGGAGTTTAGGCACATTCCGAGGGTTCCGTGATTTTTTGCACAATATTTGGAATAAACACTGGTTTCCCGAGGCCGGACCTCGGGTTAGCCTGTTGTCTATGCTTTGTCGTATGGCGCGCCTTGCCAGTGGGGTACGGGCGGCGCCAGAATGCCGCTATCTGCCCCGCCTGATTGTTAAGGAAGCCCGATGCCTGATCCTGTTGCTGCCAGCTTGCGTCTAGCGCCCGAAGCGCTGACCCGTCCGTTTTCCGCTGAACAGTTCAGCTTCACTACCACCAATGATCTGGAGCCCTTTCGCGGTGTGCTCGGCCAGGAACGCGCGGTCGAAGCCTTGCAGTTCGGTGTGGCCATGCCACGCCCCGGTTACAACGTATTCGTCATGGGCGAGCCCGGCACCGGCCGGTTCTCGTTCGTCAAACGCTATCTGAAGGCCGAAGGCAAACGCCTGCAAACCCCGGCGGACTGGGTTTACGTGAACAATTTCGACGAGCCGCGCGAGCCGCGCGCGCTCGAATTGCCAGCCGGCACTGCCGGTGCGTTCATCACGGACATCAACGGCCTGATCGACAACCTGCTGGCGACTTTTCCGGCGGTGTTCGAGCATCCGTCCTATCAGCAAAAGAAAAGCGCCATCGACCGCGCCTTCAACCAGCGCTACGACAAGGCGCTGGACATCATCGAGCGTCTGGCGCTGGAAAAAGACGTCGCGCTGTACCGCGACAGCAGCAACATCGCGTTCACGCCGATGCTCGACGGCAAGGCGCTGGACGAAGCCGAATTCGCCCAGTTGCCGGAAGTCGACCGCGAGCGCTTCCACGAGGACATTTCCTGGCTGGAAGAACGCCTGAACGAAGAACTCGCGAGCCTGCCGCAGTGGAAGCGCGAGTCGAGCAATCAACTGCGTCACCTCAACGAAGAAACCATCACGCTGGCCTTGCAGCCACTGCTCGCGCCGCTCTCGGAAAAGTACGCCGAGAACGCTGCGGTCTGCGGTTATCTGCAAGCGGTGCAGGTGTATCTGCTGAAAACCGTGGTCGAGCAACTGGTCGATGACAGCAAGACCGACGCGGTGGCGCGCAAGCTGCTGGAAGAGCAATACGCCCCGAGTCTGGTGGTCGGTCACCCGTCCAGCGGCGGTGCGCCGGTGGTGTTCGAGCCGCATCCGACCTACGAAAATCTTTTCGGACGCATCGAATACGCCACCGATCAGGGCGCGCTCTACACCACGTATCGCCAGTTGCGTCCGGGTGCGCTGCATCGCGCCAACGGTGGTTTTCTGATCCTTGAAGCGGAGAAGATGCTCGGCGAGCCGTTCGTGTGGGATGCGCTCAAACGCGCCCTGCAATCGCGCAAGCTGAAAATGGAATCGCCGCTGGGCGAGATGGGACGGTTCGCCACCATGACCCTCAGCCCGCAGTTCATTCCGTTGAACGTCAAAGTCATCATCATCGGGGCGCGGTCGCTGTATTACACGCTGCAAGACCTCGATCCGGACTTCCAGGAGATGTTTCGCGTTCTGGTGGACTTCGACGAAGACATCCCGATGGTTGACGAAAGCCTTGAGCAATTCGCCCAGTTGCTGAAAACCCGCACTTCGGAAGAAGGCATGGCGCCGCTGACCGCTGATGCAGTGGCGCGTCTGGCGACTTACAGCGCGCGGCTGGCCGAGCATCAAGGGCGGTTGTCGGCGCGTATCGGTGATCTGTTTCAGCTAGTCAGCGAGGCGGATTTCATCCGTCATCTGGCCAACGATGAAATGACCGATGCCGGCCACATCGAACGCGCGTTGAAGGCCAAGGCCACGCGCACCGGTCGCGTGTCGGCGCGGATTCTCGACGACATGCTCGCCGGGATCATCCTGATCGACACCGATGGCGCAGCGGTCGGCAAGTGCAACGGGCTGACCGTGCTGGAAGTCGGCGACTCGGCGTTTGGTGTGCCTGCGCGGATTTCCGCCACGGTGTATCCGGGCGGCAGCGGCATTGTCGACATCGAGCGCGAGGTCAATCTCGGGCAGCCGATTCACTCCAAAGGCGTGATGATTCTGACCGGGTATCTGGGCAGCCGTTACGCGCAGGAATTCCCGTTGGCGATTTCTGCGAGCATCGCGCTCGAGCAATCCTACGGTTACGTGGACGGCGACAGCGCGTCGCTGGGCGAGGCGTGCACGCTGATTTCGGCGTTGTCGAAAACCCCGCTCAAGCAGTGCTTCGCGATCACCGGTTCGATCAACCAGTTCGGCGAAGTGCAGGCGGTTGGCGGGGTCAACGAGAAGATTGAAGGTTTCTTCCGTCTCTGCGAGGCACGCGGGCTGACCGGCGAGCAGGGCGCGATCATTCCGCAGGCCAACGTTGCGACGCTGATGCTCGATGAGAAAGTGCTGGCGGCGGTGCGTGCCGGGCAGTTCCACGTTTACGCCGTGCGTCAGGCCGACGAGGCGCTGAGCCTGTTGGTCGGCGAGCCGGCGGGTGCGCCGAATGAGGATGGCGAGTTTCCTGAAGGCAGCGTCAACGCGCGGGTGGTGGAGCGCTTGCGGGTAATTGCCGAGATGATCAGCGAAGAGGATCTGAAAGAAGCCGAGAAAGAGCTGGCGCTGGAGGCACTGGCCGAAGCAAAACCTGCGTAACCCATTCGCACCGCAAAACACTGTGGGAGCGGGCTTGCCCGCGATGACTGAGTGTCAGTTGACTGAAATGTTGACTGACACGACGCCATCGCGGGCAAGCCCGCTCCCACAGTTACTTGGATTGCATGTCGAGAAAAGTGCCATCACTCTGACGCCAATATTCACACAATGACCATTCGGCGCCTTCTGGTTCCGTCCGGCTTGCGAGGCGAACTTTTCTTCTATTCTCAGCTCAAGGATAAGGACAGGATCAGTGGATCGAAACAGCTCTTCAGCAAGGGCTGAATAACGGCTTTACCGAGGGTCGCCGCCATGTCGCGCAACCTCTGTCTCACCCGTCAGTGCCTGGGTCTTGTGACCCGTATCGAATGCGCCATCAAGCCGTTGGCCGGTGATAACGGCATGTGGACGCTGCTCTTCGCCGCCGGCATGGCCGGTGAACAACCTTCCGCCATCAAGGCTCAAGGCCCGTTTCATGGGCCGATCGCCGCCGAATCAATCCTCGACACCATCGTTGAAAGCCTGACGATGCACGGCTACGAGCTGGCCAGCGATCCGCAGATCTGGTCGTTGCATCTGCAAGCGCAACTGCGCCAGATCAACGGTGGGCGCGGGCGTCCTGTTGGCGTTTTCGACCACTAGGCATGATCACGGCGCAGCACTCTGGGTCTGCGCCTTGTCGAGTTTGACCTCAAAGCCGTATGGCACGGTGGCGAGATCGGTGCGCTGGTAGGTTTCCACCTGCGTGGGGCGCCCATAGAAATAATGCACGCCGAACACCGCCGGACCTTCTGCGCTCGCGTCGTGGCTGACCGAAAGAATCTGCTTGAGGTAGTTGCCACTGGCGTCTTTGACGAAGAATCGCCATTCATCGGCGGGGAAGGTCTTCAAATCCACCACCAACGTGTTGTTCCTGACCTCCAGGCCCTTGGGCAGGGACTTGGCATCGAACGACTGCTTGGCAACCTTCGCCAGGAACAACGGGATCGAACCGACGGCAATCGCCGGGGTTTCCGGGAACAGGTTCAGGTCGTAGGTGATGGTCGCTTGCAGCGGATCGACCTGATACGCCTCGGGTGGCAGCTCAATCGGCTCATCCAGTTTGCCGCCGCGTTTCTCGGTGAAAAACGTTACCGGACTGACGCCGGGACTCAGGTCATCACCGAGCAATTCATCATTGAAGGTTTTACGGTGATCGAACTCGATGCGCGCCGCGCTGGGATCTTCCACCGACTGGCGGATATGCACACTGGCTTTCAACTGATCTTCGGTGAGGCTGGCGCCTTTGAGCCAGTTCACCGCCCGATCGTCATAGGCGGTGATTGGCAGATCGAGCGGCTGCACGGCTTTGGCTGTGGTGTGCGCGTCAAATTCGCGGATCGGCAGATCAAGGGTTTTGCGCGTTACCGTCGCTTCTGAGAAATCCAGCACGCTGACTTCAAGACTCTCGACCGGGCCATTGAAATAGACCTTGTTGTAGCGGCGCGGATGCTGCTGTTCGAAGGCGTGTTGCTCGTCGTTCAGCTGTTTTTCCAGGGTGTCACTCCAGGTCGTTGCCTGTTGCAACTGCGCCAGTTGTTTCTGATAGAACGCAACTTGCACCGGGCTTTCGTTGATCGAACCGGCGCGCACCAGATATTGGCCAGTGTTGTCGCGCGCCTGGACGATCAGCGGGTTGAGCGGGGTTTCGCGGACCTCCTCGGCGAGCGGCGAGCTGTTGCTGAATTCGACTTCGGCGTAGTTCTTCTCAAGTTTGAGCAGGGTGACGCTGAGGTTGTCATCGCTGCGGGTCTGGCCGATGTCGTTCTTGCTCAGGTTGAAAGTGTGCAGGCGCTTCGGCGCGATGACTTCAACCTGGCCTTGCAGGCTGACCGGTTGCGGCTGTTTGTCCTTGTCCCGGTCCAGACCGTCGATGAACGGGTAAGTCACGGTCAGGTCATCGGGGTTGGTCACATTCGAGCTGGATGGGCTGAGCTGGATTCCGGGGTCGGTTTCCGACCATTCCGGCTGGAAGGCGATCACGCGTTTGTCGCTCAGGGTCACCGACTGCCATTCCACGCCATGCGGGAACAGGAAGCCGCCGGGAATGTTCAGGTTGAAGGGGAACACCGGTTGCAGGTCGGTCAGGTAGTCGGAACTGGAATCCTTGTGCAGCACAAACAGACCGTTGATGAAGGTATCGACCAGTACCTGCGGCGAAGGGTAGTGCTTGAGCACGCCGAGGGCGTCTTCGCCGTATTCGGTTGTCGCCGGTTTATCGTCGAGCCGTTGCTGCGCACGTTCGAGCAACAGCAGCGAGCCGCCGAGCTCGGTGACGGCGTCCTTGAGCTTGGGGTCGCTGATGGTATCCAGCGATTGTTCGAACTGTGCAGTCTTCTGTTCGAGAGTCTGCGGGTGTTTCTCGTCGTCGGGCGAGCAGCCACCGAGGAGCAGGGCCAGGCAAATTGCGGTCGTCGCTAATGGTAATCGCACATGCATTTCCAGTTGTCCTGTCCACTGTCGCCGGGCTGGCAATGTTTTCGACACTAGCAGAAAACCTTTGATACATACGCGTGGGCGGAGGTATTTCGGGCTATTTCTGGCTGTCATTAGGGGCTGATATACTCGCGGCCATTTCCAGCCCCTTGTGTGAGTAACGATGGAACGCTTTATTGAAAATGCAATGTACGCTTCGCGCTGGCTGCTGGCGCCGATCTACTTCGGTCTGTCACTGGGATTGCTGGCGCTGGCGCTGAAATTCTTCCAGGAAGTGTTCCACGTTATCCCCAATGTTTTCGCGATGGCCGAGTCGGATCTGATTCTGGTGCTGCTGTCGCTGATCGACATGGCGCTGGTTGGCGGCCTGTTGGTGATGGTGATGATTTCCGGCTACGAGAACTTCGTCTCTGAACTGGACATCGACGAGGGCAAGGAGAAGCTCAGCTGGCTGGGCACCATGGACTCGTCCTCGCTGAAAATGAAAGTCGCGGCATCGATCGTGGCGATCTCTTCGATTCACCTGCTGCGGATCTTCATGGACGCCAAGAACGTCGATCCCGAACATCTGAAGTGGTACGTGATCATCCACATGACCTTCGTGGTTTCGGCTTGCGCCATGGGCTATCTGGACAAGATCACCAAGCACTGATCAGTTATTCAGCGCTGCACCAAAACCGCCCGTCTGTTCCGAAACAGACGGGCGGCTTCGTTTGTGGGTTGTACTTTTGCGCGCCGAGGCATATCCCTGTAACAGTCCAGTCTCGCCACTGCGTGGGGTGTGTCCATGAATCTGCAAGAGTTGAATGCGTTTGCCGTCGCCGGGAAGGTCCAGGAGTTGAATCTGATCTCGCTGGAGGGCGGGATTTACCTGCTTGAGGCAAGGATGCATGGAGCGGCGTATCCGCTCAGCGATCCGAAGGGGCAGATGCTCAAACTGCGCTCGGTCGAACATGCGCGGGACGTGTTGCATACCTTTCCGGTGTTGCCGCTCAACCTGGTGCACACCTCGGTGCACGATGAAATGTGCGGGCTCGGCGCCAGCGCCGAGGAAAGCCTCAAAGTGCCGATCGCCTGGCGTTCAGCGCTGTAGGTCTGACCCGCTGATCAATGCCGGAACATCTGTGCTAGTCTGCTCGCCCTTTTGGTTCCGGGCGCGCCGGGACGCGCTGTGTACGCACGGCATGTCTTGCGGCCGTCCGCACAGCGGAGCAGTGTCATGTCCGAAGTAAATCTGTCCACCGACGAAACCCGCGTCAGCTACGGCATTGGCCGTCAGTTGGGTGATCAGCTGCGCGACAACCCGCCACCGGGTGTGAGCCTGGACGCGATTCTGGCTGGCCTGACCGACGCTTTCGCCGGTAAGGAAAGCCGTGTCGGTCAGGAAGAAATGTCCGCCAGCTTCAAGGTTATCCGCGAAATCATGCAAGCCGAAGCAGCTGCCAAAGCTGAAGCCGCGGCTGGCGAAGGCTTGGCATTCCTGGCTGAAAACGCCAAGAAAGACGGCATCACCACTCTGGCTTCCGGCCTGCAATTCGAAGTACTGACTCAGGGTGAAGGCGCCAAGCCAACCCGTGAAGATCAAGTGCGCACTCACTACCACGGCACCCTGATCGACGGCACTGTGTTCGACAGCTCCTACGATCGTGGTCAGCCGGCAGAATTCCCGGTTGGCGGCGTGATCGCTGGTTGGACCGAAGCGCTGCAATTGATGAATGCCGGCAGCAAATGGCGTCTGTATGTGCCGAGCGAACTGGCTTACGGCGCTCAAGGCGTTGGCAGCATCCCGCCGCACAGCGTTCTGGTATTCGACGTCGAGCTGCTCGACGTTCTGTAATCCGGTTACCCTGCACAAGCATTGCTTGTGCAGGGTTTCTCAGCCTTTCTCATACTTCGATCTTGTGCTGCAGTTCACTGGTCGGGCGCAATGCCCGGGCGTAGCAGAACAGGAACAGATTGCGCACCAGCTCCTTGAGCACCATCGGCTCGCTGGAACTCAGTCCGCTGACATCCAGATCTCCCTGATCCTGCAATTCATGCAGGGCTTCTTCTTCAAGCACCGCACAGACTTCCCCGGTTTCCCGATGGAGGATCCTGAGGTAAGGGTGTGGGCGATCCAGCCAGGCGTCGATCAAATAAGTCATGGTTGTTCTCCTTGAAAGGTTTCAATGAGAATAATTCTTATTCATCAAATAGCAAGCGCCTATTGGCGGATTGTGATTTTTCGTGGGTAAAGATTGCGTAAGGTCAAAATGGCTGGCGTTTGGCTATTGCGAGGGATTGCTGGGGCGAAGCGAGGAGGGTGATGCACCCTCCCACGCCTGACGCGGGGGAGGGCTGACAGCAGAATCAGACTTTTCTGACAAACTCGGATTTGAGCTTCATCGGGCCGATGCCGTCGATCTTGCAGTCGATGTCGTGGTCGCCATCGCACAGGCGGATGTTCTTGACCTTGGTGCCGACCTTGACCACCAGCGAAGTGCCCTTGACCTTCAGATCCTTGATCACGGTGATGGTGTCGCCGTCCTGCAGGACGTTGCCGACCGAATCTTTCTTCACGGCATCATCGGACGCCACTTCGGCTTCGCCGCCAGCGGTCCACTCGTGGGCGCACTCAGGGCAGATCAGTTGGGCACCGTCTTCGTAGGTGTATTCGGAATTGCATTTCGGGCAGGGTGGCAACGTGCTCACTAAGGCTCCTTGGTAGGGGTCGCTAAAAGTCGCACATTGTATAGGGTTTTAACTGAATGGGCAGTCAACAAAAAACCGCAGGCTCCAATGGAGGCTGCGGTTTCGTGGTACTGCAGTGCTGATCAGTGCGTACGGGCAACCGCAAATTCACTCAGCTCAACCAACGCATCGCGATACTCACTGGCCGGCAGCGCATCGAGGCACTTGATCGCACGGGCCACGTAATCGCGTGCCAACTGTGCGGTGTACTCCAGCGAGCCCGAGGCTTCCACGGCAATGCGGATGCTTTCGAGGTCTTCGATCCCGCCTTTCTGGATCGCCTGGCGCACCAGAGCGGCCTGCTCAGGCGTGCCTTCGCGCATGGTGTAGATCAGCGGCAGCGTCGGCTTGCCTTCGGCCAGATCGTCACCGACGTTCTTGCCCAGGGTTGCCGCGTCGCCCTTGTAGTCGAGCAAATCGTCGACCAGCTGGAACGCCACGCCAAGGTGATCACCGAAGGTGCGCAGGGCTTCTCTCTGCTCGGCGCTGGCACCGGCGAGTGCGGCGGCGCTGTGGGTCGAAGCCTCGAACAGCATCGCAGTCTTGCCGCGGATGACTTCCATATAGGTTTCTTCGGTGGTGCTGGCATCGCGCACCTTGGACAACTGCAGCACTTCGCCTTCGGCGATGATGCGCGTGGCCTGGGACAGGATCTTCATCACCTGCATCGAACCGAGTTCGACCATCATTTCGAACGAGCGCGAATACAGGAAGTCGCCGACCAGCACACTCGGGGCGTTGCCCCACATGGCGTTGGCGGTCGAGCGGCCACGGCGCATGCCGGACATGTCGACCACGTCGTCATGCAGCAGGGTTGCGGTGTGCAGGAATTCGATGGTGGCGGCCAGCAGGCGCATGTCATCGCCTTCACGGCCCAGGGCCTTGCCGCACAACAGAACCAGCAACGGACGCAGGCGTTTTCCGCCGGCCGAAGTGATGTAATCGCCGATTTTCGATACCAGCGGCACGCGGGAAGTCAGCTGCTTCTTGATGATGCCGTCGACGGCGCTAAAATCGTCCGCCACCGCGCGGTAGAAAGCTTGGGGTTGCATCAGCGACAGTTGCTCCAGAAGGGTTGCGCGGCATGCTAGGACCCACATCGGCAGGTGTCAAGGCGCGATGGACGGCCACTTGCGTGAGTCTCGAAGCTTGCGTACAATCGCGCACCCTGAACTTCCTGGGCAGCACCTGCCTTACGCAATTGCAATCGGGCCTCCAGCCCAATGCAGCCATGCCAGCCAATACCTCTTCTTATAAAGAGCTGGGTGAGCAGGATTATCGGAGAAATACCATGTCGTACGCAGTAATTGTTACTGGTGGCAAGCAATACAAGGTCGCCCCAGGTGAATACCTGAAGATCGAAAAACTGGAAATCGCTACCGGCGAATCCGTTACTTTTGATCGCGTTCTGTTGGTCGCCAATGGCGATGACGTGAACATCGGCGCTCCAGTTGTTGCTGGCGCTACCGTTGTGGCTGAAGTGATCTCCCAAGGTCGTCACGATAAAGTCCGCATCATCAAGTTCCGTCGTCGTAAGCACCACATGAAGCGTATGGGCCACCGCCAGTGGTACACCGAGATCAAAATCACCGGTATTCAGGCTTAATTTCAGCCTAATCCTCACTAGGAGAATTGACTCATGGCACACAAAAAAGCTGGTGGTAGTACCCGTAACGGTCGCGACTCAGAAGCCAAACGCCTTGGCGTGAAGATGTATGGCGGCCAGAAGATTATTCCGGGCAACATCATCGTGCGTCAGCGCGGCACCCAATTCCACGCCGGTTACGGTGTTGGCATGGGTAAAGATCACACCCTCTTCGCGAAAATCGAAGGCGTGATCAAGTTTGAAGTAAAGGGCGCGTTCAACCGCCGTTACGTGAGCGTTGTCGCCGCTTAATTGCGCGATCGCTGGAAAAGCCCTGTCTCGCGACGGGGCTTTTTCGTTTGTGGGGTGAGTCTCTTGCAAAACTGTTTGTATGGGCTGTCGGCGTACGATGTAGGTCGTGGATTGGGGTCGCTGCGCTCATTTTTGCAAGAGTCTTATGTCTTGATTGTTTTTCGGCTCGTCCGTATGGCGAGAGGCGTTGGTTATGAAGTTTGTTGATGAAGTATCGATTCGCGTAAAAGCTGGCGACGGTGGCAATGGTGCCATGAGTTTCCGCCGGGAAAAATTCATTGAAAACGGTGGCCCTAACGGCGGTGACGGCGGTGACGGCGGTTCCATCTATATGATGGCCGACGAAAACCTCAACACCCTGGTCGACTACCGTTACACCCGGCACTTCGATGCCGAGCGTGGCTCCAACGGCGGCAGCACCGACTGCACCGGCAAGAAAGGTGAAGATCTGGTGCTGCGCGTGCCGGTCGGCACAACCATCATTGACTCGGCTACCCAGGAAGTTATCGGCGACCTGACCAAGGCGGGTCAGAAGTTGATGGTGGTGCAGGGCGGCTGGCACGGTCTGGGCAACACCCGTTTCAAATCCAGTACCAACCGCGCGCCGCGTCAGACCACTCCGGGTAAACCGGGTGAGCAACGCGACCTGAAACTGGAAATGAAAGTACTGGCCGACGTAGGTCTGCTGGGCTTGCCGAACGCCGGTAAAAGTACTTTTATCCGTTCGGTCTCGGCTGCCAAGCCGAAAGTTGCTGACTATCCGTTCACCACGCTGGTGCCAAACCTCGGTGTGGTCAGCGTCGATCGCTGGAAAAGCTTCGTCGTCGCGGATATTCCGGGGCTGATCGAAGGTGCTTCCGACGGCGCCGGCCTGGGCATTCGCTTCCTCAAGCACTTGGCGCGTACGCGTCTGCTGCTGCACCTCGTGGATATGGCGCCGCTGGATGACGCCAGCGCCCCGGACGCTGCTGAAGTGATCGTCAACGAGCTGATCAAATTCAGCCCGTCGCTGGCTGAGCGTGATCGCTGGCTGGTGCTGAACAAGTGCGACCAGATTCTTGAAGAAGAGCACGATGCTCGCGTCAAGGAAATCGTTGATCGCCTTGAATGGACGGGGCCGGTGTACGTGATCTCGGCTATTTCCAAGCTCGGTACCGAGCGTCTGTGCCGCGACATCATGCGCTACATGGAAGATCGTGCCGATCGTCTGGCTGCAGATCCTGCTTATAAGGAAGAGTTGGCTGATCTCGATCAGCGCATCGAAGACGAAGCCCGTGCGCAATTGCAGGCGCTGGATGACAAGCGTGCCCTGCGTCGCAGCGGCGTGAAGTCGGTCCACGACATCGGCGACGATGACTGGGATGAAGAAGATGTGGATGACGAAGACGGTCCGGAAATCATTTACGTGCGTGACTGATCTGTTGCGATAAACTTGAACGCCGCTCAATCGAGCGGCGTTTTAGTATCTGGAAATCGATCGTTGGTCACCAATAGCCACGATTAACGTCACGGGCAGCGCCGGGTCGCGCTGTCCTCAAGCTAAGGTTGAAGATGATGCGGAGCAAGGTGACAGGTGCGCAGCGTTGGGTCGTGAAGATCGGCAGCGCTTTGCTGACAGCGGATGGCAAAGGGCTGGATCGTGCGGCAATGGGTGTTTGGGTCGAGCAGATGGTGGCCCTGCATGAAGCCGGCGTCGAGTTGGTGCTGGTGTCCTCCGGGGCAGTGGCGGCCGGCATGAGCCGCTTGGGCTGGAGCACCCGACCCAGCGCGATGCACGAGCTCCAGGCCGCTGCGGCAATCGGCCAGATGGGGCTGGTGCAAGCCTGGGAGTCGAGCTTCGGCGAGCATGGTCTGCACACTGCGCAGATTCTCCTGACCCACGACGACTTGTCCGACCGCAAGCGCTACCTGAACGCCCGCAGCACCTTGCGTGCGCTGGTCGAGCTGAAAGTCATCCCGGTCATCAATGAAAACGACACCGTGGTCACCGACGAAATCCGTTTCGGCGACAACGACACGCTGGCGGCGCTGGTGGCGAATCTGGTCGAGGCTGATCTGCTGGTGATCCTCACTGATCGCGACGGCATGTTCGATGCTGATCCGCGCAACAACCCTGATGCGCAGCTTATTTACGAAGCGCGCGCCGATGATCCGTCGCTGGATGCAGTGGCGGGCGGCACGGGTGGTGCATTGGGTCGCGGCGGCATGCAGACCAAGTTGCGTGCGGCGCGTCTCGCGGCGCGCTCTGGTGCGCACACGATTATTGCCGGTGGGCGTCTTGAGCGCGTGCTTGATCGTCTGAAGGCTGGTGAGCGCATCGGCACGCTGCTGTCGCCAGAGCGCGGCATGCTCGCGGCGCGCAAGCAGTGGCTGGCCGGGCATCTGCAAACCCGTGGCACGCTGGTGCTGGACGATGGAGCGGTGTCTGCGTTGTCTCAAGGCAACAAAAGCCTGCTGCCGGTTGGCGTCAAACTTGTGCAGGGCAGCTTCCGTCGCGGCGAGATGGTTGTGTGCGTGGCGCCGGATGGTCGCGAGATCGCTCGTGGTCTGGCCAACTACAGTGCGCTTGAGGCGCAAAAAATCATTGGTCAGTCGTCAGATGCCATTGTCGACTTGCTGGGCTACATGGCTGAGCCGGAACTGGTTCACCGTGACAACCTGATTCTGGTTTAAGGAAAATTCGATGCGTGTCGTAAAAGGATTGTTGGGTCTGTTGGTGGCGCTGCCATTGCTGGCCTCGGCCGAGGAAATCGGTCAGGTGTCGACGGTGTTCAAGTTGGTCGGGCCGAATGACCGGATCGTCGTCGAAGCGTTTGATGATCCGAAGGTCGAGGGTGTGACGTGCTACCTGTCGCGCGCCAAGACTGGCGGCGTGAAGGGTGGTCTGGGTCTGGCCGAAGATCGTGCCGAGGCTTCCATCGCTTGCCGTCAGGTCGGGCCAATCAGCTTCAAGGGTGAGCTGAAGGACGGTGACGAGGTGTTCAAGGAGCGCACGTCGCTGGTGTTCAAGACCATGCAGGTGGTGCGTTTCCTCGACAAGAAGCGCAATACCCTGGTGTACCTGGTCTACAGCGACCGCGTGATTGAGGGCAGCCCGCAGAATGCGGTGACCGCGATCCCGATTCTGCCGTGGGTTCCAGTCAAGTAATTCACAATTAAAAACGGAGGAGCCAGGTGCTCCTCTTTTTTTTGCCGTGTTTTCAGCAAATCGCAGGCAATAAAAAACCGACCCGGAGGTCGGTTTTTTAACGAACGCTTCGCTTAGGCAGCGGCGGCAACGTTCAGGGCCTTTACGTGGCCATTCAAACGGCTCTTATGGCGAGCAGCCTTGTTCTTGTGGATGATGCCTTTATCGGCCATACGGTCGATAACTGGCACAGCCAGAACGTATGCAGCTTGAGCTTTTTCAGCGTCTTTTGCGTCGATGGCTTTAACTACATTCTTGATGTAGGTGCGAACCATGGAACGCAGGCTGGCGTTGTGGCTGCGACGCTTCTCAGCCTGTTTTGCACGTTTTTTGGCGGAAGGTGTGTTGGCCACCGTCGAGCTCCTCGAAAGACTTTTTAGGAAATAGCAAACAAAATAGGCCGCGAATCATGCCGATGAGTTGAAGTCTTGTCAAGGGCGCTTGAAACGTTCCGCTAAGTGGTAGGTGTACTGCGACGGGATATTTCTTTCCGGCGTGTGACCTGTAAACTCGCGAGCTTTGGCTCTGTGCTGTTGCGGCGCGGAGTATCGCACAAGTAGGCGCATTGTTCGCCTGCTGTTTATCGACAGGCACTAATTCCCTCAATGAACCTGCTCAAATCGTTGGCCGCCGTCAGCTCTATCACCATGCTTTCCCGGATTCTCGGGTTCGTTCGTGACACGCTCATCGCCCGTACATTCGGTGCCGGGATGGCGACCGACGCCTTCTTCATCGCGTTCAAACTGCCCAATCTGCTGCGGCGAATTTTCGCCGAGGGCGCATTTTCCCAAGCCTTCGTGCCGATTCTGGCGGAATACAAAAGTCAGCAGGGGGAAGAGGCGACTCGCACGTTCGTTGCTTATGTGACGGGCCTGCTGACCCTCGTTCTGGCGCTGGTGACTGCGCTGGGCATGATCGCTGCGCCCTGGGTGATCTGGGCCACCGCGCCGGGTTTTGCCGATACGCCGGAAAAATTCCAGCTGACCTCCGATCTGCTGCGAGTGACCTTCCCTTATATATTGCTCATTTCCCTGTCCTCGCTGGCCGGGGCGATTCTCAACACCTGGAACCGATTCTCGGTGCCGGCCTTCGTGCCGACCCTGCTCAACGTCAGCATGATCGTGTTTTCATTGTTCCTGACGCCGTACTTCGATCCGCCGGTCATGGCCCTCGGCTGGGCGGTACTGGTCGGTGGTCTGGCACAGTTGCTCTATCAACTGCCGCACCTGAAAAAGATCGGCATGCTGGTGCTGCCGCGTCTGAATCTGCGCGATACCGGCGTCTGGCGTGTGATGAAGCAGATGCTGCCGGCGATCCTCGGCGTATCGGTCAGCCAGATTTCGCTGATCATCAACACGATTTTCGCCTCGTTTCTGGTGGCCGGTTCGGTGTCGTGGATGTATTACGCCGACCGCTTGATGGAGTTGCCGTCCGGCGTGCTCGGCGTGGCGCTCGGCACGATTCTGTTGCCGACACTGGCCAAGACTTACGCCAGCAAGGATCGCCACGAGTATTCGCGGATTCTCGACTGGGGCCTGCGCCTGTGTTTCATCCTGGTGCTGCCGTGTGCGCTGGCACTGGGAATTCTGGCCGAGCCGCTGACGGTTTCGCTGTTCCAGTACGGCCAGTTCAGCGCTTTTGATGCGTCGATGACGCAACGGGCGTTGATTGCCTATTCTGTTGGCCTGCTGGGCATTATCGTGATCAAAGTGCTGGCGCCGGGCTTTTATGCGCAACAGAACATCCGTACACCGGTAAAAATCGCAATCTTCACCCTGATCGTCACCCAGCTGTTCAACCTGGTGTTGATCGGCCCGCTGGCGCACGCCGGTCTGGCGTTGGCGATCAGTGCAGGCGCCTGCCTCAACGCCGGGCTGCTGTTCTATCAACTGCGCAAGCAGCAGATGTATCAGCCGCAACCGGGTTGGGCGAAGTTTGGCTTCAAGCTGCTGGTGGCGGTTGCGGTGATGTCAGTGGTGTTGCTGGTCGGCATGCATTTCATGCCGGCCTGGGAGCAGGGCGGCATGCTTGAGCGCTTCTTGCGTCTGGGCGCTCTCGTGGCGGCTGGCGTGGTGAGCTATTTCGGTATGTTGCTGTTGATGGGCTTCCGACTGCGCGACTTCAATCGCAAGGCGCTGAGCTAGGGTTTCGGCCCACATCGGGACGCTCGGGCCGGCAGTTTTGTCGGCTCGATCACTTTGGGTTACGGTGTTGCCTGTCGTCTGCCGCCGGGTGTGGTTATAATCGGCCACTTTATGAGCAAGAAGCGCGTTATGCAGCTGGTTCGAGGCCTCCACAACTTGCGCCCCCAGCATCGGGGCTGCGTCGCCACTATTGGCAACTTTGACGGTGTTCACCGTGGTCACCAGGCAATCCTGGCCCGACTGCGTGAGCGTGCGCTCGAGTTGGGCGTACCCAGCTGCGTGGTGATTTTCGAGCCGCAGCCACGGGAATTCTTTGCTCCGGACACCGCACCTGCGCGTCTGGCCCGATTGCGCGACAAGCTGCAGTTGCTCGCCGCTGAAGGCGTTGACCGGGTGTTGTGCCTGGCCTTCAACCAGCGTTTGAGCAAGCTCAGCGCCAGTGAATTCGTCGATACGATTCTGGTAGACGGCCTCGGCGTGCAACATCTTGAGGTCGGTGACGACTTCCGCTTCGGTTGCGACCGCCTCGGCGATTTCGATTTCCTGTTGCAGGCTGGGCAGGTTCGGGGCTTTACCGTCGAAGCGGCGCAAACCGTCGAGCTGGATGGCATTCGTGTCAGCAGCACCCAGGTGCGCAATGCGTTGGCCGCCGCCGATTTTGCGCTGGCTGAAAGCCTGCTCGGCCGCCCGTACCGCATCGCCGGTCGCGTGCTGCACGGGCAGAAGCTCGCTCGGCAACTGGGCACGCCCACTGCCAATGTTCAACTGAAACGTCGTCGCGTGCCGTTCACCGGGGTTTACCTGGTCGACGTCGACATCGACGGCAAGACCTGGCCCGGCGTCGCCAATATCGGCGTACGGCCCACGGTGCAAGGTGATGGCAAGGCCCACCTTGAAGTGCATCTTTTAGATTTTGCCGGCGATCTGTATGACCGGCGTTTGACGGTGGTTTTCCACCAAAAGCTGCGTGAAGAGCAGCGTTTCGCCTCCCTGGAGGCGCTGAAAACGGCGATCAACGCGGATGTCGCCGCCGCCCGTGCACTAGCCGCACCTAGCGCCCACCGCTAATGAAGAGCCTTAAATGACCGACTATAAAGCCACGTTAAACCTTCCGGACACCGCCTTCCCAATGAAGGCCGGCCTGCCACAGCGCGAACCGCAGATCCTGCAGCGCTGGGACAGTATTGGCCTGTACGGAAAGTTGCGCGAGATTGGCAAGGATCGTCCGAAGTTCGTCCTGCACGACGGCCCTCCGTACGCCAACGGCACGATCCACATCGGTCACGCTCTGAACAAGATTCTCAAGGACATGATCATCCGCTCGAAAACCCTTTCGGGTTTCGACGCGCCGTACGTTCCAGGTTGGGACTGCCACGGCCTGCCGATCGAGCACAAGGTTGAAGTGACTCACGGCAAGAACCTGGGCGCGGACAAGACCCGTGAACTGTGCCGTGCCTACGCCACCGAGCAGATCGAAGGGCAGAAGTCCGAATTCATCCGTCTCGGCGTGATCGGCGACTTCGCCAACCCGTACAAAACCATGAATTTTACCAACGAGGCCGGTGAAATCCGCGCCCTCGCCGAAATCGTCAAGGGCGGTTTCGTGTTCAAAGGTCTGAAGCCTGTGAACTGGTGCTTCGATTGCGGCTCCGCGCTGGCCGAAGCCGAAGTCGAGTACGAAAACAAGAAGTCGTCGACCATCGACGTGGCGTTCCCGATTGCCGACGAGGCCAAACTGGCCAGCGCATTCGGTCTGCCAGCGCTGAGCAAACCGGCTTCGATCGTGATCTGGACCACCACTCCGTGGACCATCCCGGCCAACCAGGCGCTGAACGTTCACCCGGAATTCAACTACGCGCTGGTTGATGTCGGCGACAAGCTGCTGGTGCTGGCTGAAGAACTGGTCGAATCGTGCCTCGTTCGTTATAGCCTGGAAGGTTCGGTCATCGCGACCACCACCGGTAAAGCGCTGGAGCTGATCAACTTCCGTCACCCGTTCTACGATCGTCTGTCGCCGGTGTACCTGGCTGACTACGTGGAACTGGGCGCTGGCACTGGCGTGGTTCACTCCGCCCCGGCCTACGGCGTGGACGACTTCGTGACCTGCAAGAAGTACGGCATGGTCAACGACGACATCCTAAATCCAGTGCAGAGCAACGGCGTTTATGTACCGACGCTGGAGTTCTTCGGCGGCCAGTTCATCTGGAAGGCCAACCCGGCCATCGTCGACAAACTCACCGAAGTCGGTGCGCTGCTGCACACCACCGTCATCGAACACAGCTACATGCACTGCTGGCGTCACAAGACCCCGCTGATCTACCGCGCCACCGCGCAGTGGTTCATCGGCATGGACAAAGAGCCAGTCAGCGGCGACACCCTGCGTATCCGCTCGCTAAAAGCCATCGAAGAAACCAAATTCGTTCCGGCCTGGGGCCAGGCGCGCCTGCACTCGATGATCGCCAACCGTCCGGACTGGTGCATCTCGCGTCAGCGCAACTGGGGCGTGCCGATCCCGTTCTTCCTGAACAAGGAAAGCGGCGAGCTGCACCCACGCACCGTCGAGCTGATGGAAGAAGTCGCCAAGCGCGTTGAAGTCGAGGGCATCGAAGCCTGGTTCAAGATGGACGCCGCCGAGCTGCTCGGCGATGAAGCGCCGCTGTACGACAAGATCAGCGACACCCTCGACGTCTGGTTCGACTCGGGTACCACGCACTGGCACGTGCTGCGCGGTTCGCATCCGATGGGCCACGAAACCGGTCCACGCGCCGACCTGTACCTGGAAGGTTCGGACCAGCACCGTGGCTGGTTCCACTCGTCCTTGCTGACTGGTTGCGCGATCGACAACCACGCGCCGTACCGCGAACTGCTGACCCACGGCTTCACCGTCGATGAGTCCGGCCGCAAGATGTCCAAATCTCTGGGCAACGTGATCGCGCCGCAAAAAGTCAACGACACCCTCGGCGCCGACATCATGCGTCTGTGGGTTGCATCGACCGACTACTCCGGCGAAATCGCGGTGTCCGAGCAGATCCTGGCTCGCAGTGCCGATGCCTACCGGCGGATCCGTAACACCGCGCGCTTCATGCTTTCCAACCTGACCGGTTTCAATCCGGCCACCGACATCCTGCCGGCCGAAGAAATGCTCGCGCTGGATCGTTGGGCGGTGGATCGCACCTTGCTGCTGCAACGCGAACTGCAAGAAAACTACGGCGAATACCGTTTCTGGAACGTCTACTCGAAGATCCACAACTTCTGCGTGCAGGAGCTGGGTGGTTTCTACCTCGACATCATCAAGGACCGTCAGTACACCACTGGCGCCAACAGCAAGGCCCGCCGTTCGGCGCAAACCGCGCTGTATCACATCTCCGAAGCGCTGGTGCGCTGGATCGCGCCGATCCTCGCCTTCACCGCCGACGAACTGTGGGAATACCTGCCGGGCGAGCGTAACGAATCGGTAATGCTCAACACTTGGTACGAAGGTCTGACTGAACTGCCGGCCAACTTCGAACTGGGCCGCGAGTACTGGGAGCGGATCATGGCCGTCAAGGTCGCGGTCAACAAGGAAATGGAAATCCAGCGCGCGGCCAAAGCCGTCGGTGGCAACCTGCAAGCCGAAGTGACGTTGTTTGCCGAAGACGCGCTGAGCGCCGACCTGGCCAAACTGAGCAACGAATTGCGCTTCGTGTTGATCACCTCCACCGCCAGCGTTGCGCCGTTCGTGCAGGCGCCGGCCGATTCCGTGGTCACCGAAGTCAGCGGCTTGAAGCTGCAGATCGTCAAATCGGCCTTCCCGAAGTGCGCCCGTTGCTGGCACTGCCGTGAAGACGTCGGCGTGAACCCGGAGCATCCGGAAATCTGCGGTCGTTGCGTGGACAACATCAGCGGCGCGGGCGAGGTTCGTCACTATGCCTAATGCCATTGGCCGTTTCGGACGGTTGAGCTGGCTCTGGTTGAGCTTGCTGGTACTGGTCATCGACCAGGCCAGCAAGTTCTACTTCGAAAACAAGCTCGAAATGTTCCAGCAGATCGTGATCATTCCCGATTACTTCAGCTGGACCCTGGCCTACAACACCGGCGCTGCGTTCAGCTTCCTGGCTGACAGCTCCGGCTGGCAGCGCTGGCTGTTCGCCCTGATCGCCATTGTGGTCAGTGCGGTGCTGGTGGTCTGGCTCAAGCGTCTGGGGCGCGACGAAACCTGGCTGGCCGTCGCTTTGGCGTTGGTGCTGGGCGGTGCGCTGGGCAATCTGTATGACCGCATTGCCCTCGGCCACGTGATCGATTTCATTCTGGTGCACTGGCAGAACCGCTGGTATTTCCCGGCCTTCAACATCGCCGACAGCGCAATCAGCGTTGGCGCAGTGATGCTGGCACTGGACATGTTCAAGAGTAAAAAGACCGGAGAAGCCGCTCATGACTGATCAAGTATTGGCTGAGCAACGCATTGGCCAGAACACGGAAGTCACCTTGCACTTCGCGTTGCGCCTGGAAAATGGCGACACCGTCGACAGCACGTTCGACAAGGCCCCGGCGACTTTCAAGGTCGGTGACGGCAACCTGCTGCCGGGTTTTGAAGCCGCGTTGTTCGGCTTCAAGGCTGGCGACAAGCGCACCCTGACCGTCGAGCCGGAAAACGCGTTCGGCCAGCCGAACCCGCAAAACGTGCAGATCATTCCGCGTTCGCAGTTTGCCGACATGGAACTGTCGCCCGGTTTGCTGGTGATCTTCAACGATGCGGCCAATACTGAGCTGCCGGGCGTGGTGAAAGAATTCGATGACGCGCAAGTGACCATCGACTTCAACCACCCGCTGGCGGGCAAGACGCTGACCTTTGACGTGGAAATTTTCTCCGTCAAAGCGCTCTAAGTAGCACAGCACAACCACTGTGGGAGCAGGCTTGCTTGTTCCCACAGTGATTGCTGATGATCCAATTTTTCGCGCGCAAGACACGAGGCACAGCATGCAAATCAAACTCGCCAATCCCCGTGGCTTCTGCGCCGGTGTGGACCGGGCGATCGAAATCGTCAACCGCGCCCTGGAAGTCTTCGGGCCGCCGATCTATGTGCGTCACGAAGTGGTGCACAACAAGTTCGTGGTTGAAGACCTGCGCAGTCGTGGCGCGATCTTCGTCGAAGAGCTGGATCAGGTGCCGGACGACGTCATCGTGATCTTCAGTGCTCACGGCGTATCGCAAGCGGTGCGTAGCGAAGCCGCCGGCCGTGGTTTGAAAGTGTTCGATGCCACTTGCCCGCTGGTTACCAAGGTGCACATCGAAGTCGCGAAATACAGCCGCGACGGCCGTGAATGCATCCTGATCGGCCACGCCGGTCACCCGGAAGTCGAAGGCACTATGGGTCAGTACGACGCCGGCAATGGCGGCGCGATCTACCTCGTCGAAGACGAAAAAGACGTTGCCGAGCTGCAAGTGCACAACCCGGACAAACTCGCCTTCGTTACCCAGACCACGCTGTCGATGGACGACACCAGTCGCGTCATCGATGCCTTGCGCACACGCTTCCCGGCCATTGGCGGCCCGCGCAAGGACGACATCTGCTACGCCACGCAAAACCGTCAGGATGCGGTCAAGCAATTGGCCGATGAATGCGACGTGGTGTTGGTGGTCGGCAGCCCGAACAGCTCCAACTCCAACCGTCTGCGTGAACTGGCCGAGCGTATGGCCACTCCTGCGTACTTGATTGACGGCGCCGAAGACCTGCAAAAGAGCTGGTTCGATGGCGTCCAGCGCATCGGTATCACGGCTGGTGCCTCCGCGCCGGAAGTATTGGTGCGCGGCGTGATTCAGCAATTGCAGGCCTGGGGCGCGACCGGCGCCGATGAACTGGCCGGGCGTGAAGAGAACATCACCTTCTCCATGCCTAAAGAGCTGCGCGTGCGTTCCTTGCTTTAACACTCTGCGCCTTGGTACACAGCGCCTGTTCAGCTTTTTCGCTGGCCAGGCGTACGCGACCGGTCGCCGCCAGCACCAATTGCAGCTGGCTGACCGGCTCGCGTGCCGAGCAGATATGTAATGTGCCTGCCTGAAATGCCCGACCGGGCATCAGCGGTTGTCCCAGACTGCTGAACCTTATGTAGCGACTGACCGACCAATTACCGGCAATCGGAATCCGCCCGTCACTGGCGTGTTCGATCAGCAGCGGATTGGCATTGTCCTGCGGCCCCTTGCCGCTGATATCCAGAATGATCCGCCAGCCCTGACTCCAATCGCCGTTGATGCCATGAATCACCACGCTCTGATTGCGCGTGATGGCCATCGTCCGTGCGTTGCGAATGCCATCAAGCAGTGACTGCGCGGCTTGTTCGCGACGGTTCGATTCGGTAAAGGCAGCAAACGCCGGACTGACCAGCGACAGAACAATTGTGCCAATCGCCAGTCCCATGAGCAGTTCGACCAGCGTGAAACCTGTTTGCGGCATGCGTCTTCCCTCCATGGGGTCGGTTGACCGAGGCAATCCGTGCCTCAGTCGTGGCAAATCAACCGGCACGCACCGGTCGAATGTTCTAGCGTGTAGAAGCAGGTATAGCCGAAGGCTACGGAGGGCATCGATGGATCATCGTACAAAAGGTTTCACGCTGATCGAGCTGCTGGTGGCGGTCGCGGTGTTCCTGATCATGATCACGATTGCGGTGCCGTCCTTTACGCGTTCAATCCAGGGCAGCAAGGCCGACACCGAAGTCGGCGACCTGCAACGAGCGCTCAACTACGCTCGTATGGAGGCCATTAACCGTGGTGTGACTACGCGCTTGCGGCCGAGCGCCGGCGGCAGCGTCTGGACCGGCGAATTGGCGGTCTACGACAGTACTGGCACCCCGGCCAATGTATTGCGGGTTGTTCCAGCGATGAGCAGCGGCGCGACTCTGACGCTACCCTCTGGAGTGACCGCGCTGGATTTCAACAATCTCGGCGGTCTGGCGGCCCCGTCTACGGCGGTGGTCATCAGCTATACCCTGGGCACGCAAAGCAGGACGCTGAACGTGTGTCTGAACGGACGAATTCAATTGGGTGGAAGTTGCGGATGAGGGCAGGGAGCAAAAGCGCACAGGAGGGCATGACGCTGATTGAAGTGTTGGTCGCGTTGCTGATTCTGACCGTCGGGATGCTGGGCGCGGCGGCGGTGCAGTTGAACGCGCTGAAGTACACCGACAGCTCGCGTATGACCAGCCAGGCGAGTTTCATCGCCTACGACATGATGGACCGCATCCGCGCCAACTCCGGCGCCGACTACACCGGCACACCGCCGACTGCCGGCAATCTGAGCGTTGCGCGGGATCAGGATCTCTACGATTTCAGCACCAACATCATCGCCTTCGGCGGCCCCACCGCCACTGGCAGCATCACCCTCAACCAACGGGTTTACACCATCACCATCACCTGGGATGACGCCCGCGCCGCCAATACCGCCAGCGCGCGGCGCAGTTTCGTGTTGAGCAGTCGCGCCACCGTCGATCCGGTGGTCATGCCATGAAGCGCAATCAACGTGGGTTTGGTCTGATCGAATTGCTGATCACTCTGGCGCTGGGGCTGATCGTGGTGCTGGGCGTGGTGCAGATTTTCATCGCGGCGAAAAACACCTACGTCAGCCAGAACAGCGCCGCCGCGATGCAGGAAGACGCGCGTTTCGTCCTGAGCAAGATGATTCAGGAAATTCGCATGGTCGGGATGTTTGGATGCCTTGGCACCATCACCGATTCGAGCGCTACGGGGGATTTTTATGCCGCGCAGCTCGCACCGATCAGTTGGGATAATGCCAACCTCAAATTGACCCTGGTCACGGCCGATGTGGGTAGCAGCGGTGGTACGCCTACATGGACGGTGGTTTCCGACTGCCGCAACAGTGCAACGGCTTACACGGGGCTGCGCGCCGCCGCGACTGGCCAGATTGCCTTTCCCATCCGCCGTCTGATTTACAGCTTCAGCAATAACCAGATACTCATGGGCACCGGTAGCGGCACACCGACCCAGCAGGTGCTGGTGAACAACGTCAGTGCCTTCACCGTCATGTTCGGCCTTGCGAGTTCCGCTACGGATATCGCAGCGTCCACCTACAGCGCAAACCCTGGCGACCCAGCACGGATCCGCAGTGTGCGCTTGAGCCTGACCCTCACCGACCCGAACAATCGGGTGCGCAATCAAACCTTCAACGTGGTTGCCGCTTTGCGCAACCGCTTGCAGTGAGGGGCGGACGATGAGGACTACCCTTCACCCGCGTCAGGCTCAGCGCGGCATGGTGCTGCTGATCAGTCTGGTGTTTCTGTTGGTTCTTACGCTGATTGGCCTGTCATCGATGCAAAGCGCCAACCTCCAGGAAAAAATGGCTGGCAGCGTGAGTCTGCGCAATCAGTCGTTCCAGACTGCAGAAGCGGCGTTGCGTATTGGTGAAAGCGCGGTGCAACTCGACACCTACACGCTGCCGGTTTGCGCCAGCACCACGCAATGCGCACCGCCGGCAGAGTCGTCGGTGGTCGCGGCAGCGGGGCTCAACTCAACTTCTGGGGTGACCTGGATCGCTGCTGGCAGCGGCTTTTACGGCGTGCAAAATATCGGCATCACCCTGACGGCGGTCAACGTTCCGAGCAACACCTCGGCGACGTTGTACCGGGTCACCGCGGTCGGCCTGGCCGGCAGTTCGCGCAGCGTGGTGGAGAGTGTCTATGCGAAGTATTGAGCGCGGTTCGATCTGGCGGTCGCTGTTGACCGGCATGCTGCTTATCCTGTATCTGACTGCCCCGGCGTACGCCTTCACACCGTCTGAGTCGCCACTGCTGAGCGCAGCAGCAGTGCCGCCGAACGTAATGTTGCTGATCGACGACTCTGGGAGCATGAACAGCATCATTTATGCCGCAGGATTTGACCCGACCATCAATCGCACGCCGGCCCGGCAATGCAATGCATTCCTCGGGTTGTGCTCCGCGCTGAATGCCCCGGCGATTACCGGCGATACCGTGTTCTTGTCGAGTTTGCCGACCTCTGGCTGCTCCGGCGGGGCGTACGCTTTTTACAACAACAGCGTCGCACCGTTGTGCCTGAAGTTACCGGATCCAGTGGGTGGCGAGGACACCCGTTATTCGGCCGATTACATCTCATATCTGGTCGGACTGGCCATCAGCAACGGTACCCGCGATTTCACCTCCGGTGCGATTCCCAACGACTACCGGATCAACGTCGCACGCAATGTGTCCAGCGCATTGGTCACCAGCAACCGCACGCTGCGCATGGGGCTGGCGACTTTCAACCCTGCCACCAGCAACAACTCGGGCAACGGTGGATTTATCGCCCGGGCGATCAGCGATCTGGCGCCGGTGAGTGGCAACGTCACGCAAGCCCAGGCCGACAGCAACTACAACGCGCTGATCTCGTCGATCAACGGCCTGAACGGCGTGGCCAACACGCCGCTGGCGGAAGCCTATTACGAAGTCACCCGTTACATGCGCGGGATGGCGCCGTACTACAACAGCACGCCGGCGACCTACACCAGCCCGATTCAGTACCGCTGCCAAAAAAACTATGGTGTGGTCATCACCGACGGATTGCCGACCTTTGACCGGACATTTCCCACCAATGATCCTTTGGGCGGCACGCGCTTGCCGAACTGGGACGGCGTCAACAATGACGGCGACAATCTCAATGGCGACGGGGAGGGTGACACCCTGTATCTGGACGACATCGCCAAATTCGCCTTCGACATCGACATGCGCTCAACCGGTACCGACGCGGCCGGCAAGAGCTGGAACGCGGTGGACTTTCCTAAACAGAACATGAACACCTACACCGTTGGCTTTACCGCCTCCAACGACATGCTTTCGGACGCCGCCGATTACGGGCGAGGCAAGTATTACCAGGCGACTGACAGTACCGGCCTGAATGCCGCGCTGTCTTCGGCGTTAAGCGACATCACCTCCAAGGCTGGCTCCGGCGGTGCGGGTGTGACCAGCGGTACCACGCTGACCAGTAGCAGCAGTTTTTATCAAACCACCTATGACCCCAAAGATTGGCGCGGCACCATCAAGTCGTTCGGTTTCACCTCGGCCGGGGCGGTTAATACGTCTGTTGCGCAGTGGACGACCGACAGCACCATCGTGCCGTCCGCCACGGCACCGATTTACCAATCCTGGAATACCTTGAACAACGCAGCGGTAACGCTGGCCTACGGTAACTTTTCTGCGGCTCAGCAAACCACGCTCAGTCAGGGCCTGCCCACCGGCATCAGCGGCATTGATCTGGTGGAGTGGAGCAAAGGCGTCAACAAGGCCGGCCTCAAAGTGCGCAGCGTGTTGCTCGGCGACATCATCAATTCACCGCTGGTACTGGCTTCGCCCACTGACAAAACCGCCTCTGATCTGTCCGGGGACACGACTTACAGCAGTTACCTGACCACCAAGGCGGCCAACATGAACGCCAATCTGCTAGTGAATGCCAACGACGGTTTTGTCAGCGTGATCAACTCGGCCAATGGCACCCGACGTTTTGCGTACATGCCATCAAGTGTGTTGCCGTCGTTACGACTGATCGCCGACACCAATTACGTCAACGGTGTCAGCCACAAGTTTCTGGTGGATGGTCAGCTCGGGGTGTTCGACGCGCAGTTCGGCACGGCCTGGAGAACCCTGGCCATTGGCGGTACCGGCGCTGGCGGAAAGACCTTCTACGGGTTGCAACTGTTCGATGCCTCGGCGGGCAATGTGATCAAGGCATTGTGGGAAGTCAGCGCGCCGGCCACTGCCAGCACGGCGAACGTTTTCAATGATCTGGGTTATGCCTACGCGCGCCCGGAAGTGGCACGCTTGGCCGATGGTCGTTGGGCTGCCTTCATCTCCAATGGTTACGGCAGCAACTCCGGGGTCGCGGCGCTGTATGTACTGGATGTGCGCGATGGTTCGCTGATCAGGAAGATCGTGATCGACAGCACGGAAACCACTAATGGCCTGTCGTCAGTGAAGCTCAAGGTCAACTCGCAGAATGTAGTGCAGGCTGCCTATGGCGGCGACTTGAAAGGGCGCTTGTGGAAGTTTGATCTGAGCGCCACGTCGAGTGACAGCTGGGGCGTGGCGTTTTCCGGCAAGCCGTTATTCACCACGGCGGGCGGGGCGACGCAGCCGATCACGGCACAGCCATTGCTCGCGGACAATGCCCTCGGCGGCAAACAGATATTTTTCGGCACCGGAAAATTCAACGAGAGCGCCGACAAGACTAACAAGGATTTGCAGGCGTTCTATTCGGTGTGGGATGCCGACGGTGGCTCTGGGCAGTTGACGGTCAGCAGTCTGCAGCCGCAGGCAATTACCGGTTCATTCTCCGGCAGTTCGGGACAATTTCTGACCACGACTCAGAATGACACGACTTATCCGGCGGAGAAGGGCTGGTATCTGCCGCTGGTGTATAACAACGTGCTCACGGGTGAGCGGGTGATCAATCAGGCCAGCATCGTCCTCGGGCGCATCGTGTTTACCACGGCCAGTGTCGACACCACCGATCCCTGCGCGAGTTTCGGGACAGGCAAACTGGTCGAACTCGATGCGTTCAGCGGTAAGATGCTCAACTACGCGGTGCTCGATACCAACGCCGATGGCGTGGTCAACAGCAGCGACACGATTTCCAGCGGTGTGATATTCACTGGCGGCATCCCGACCTTGAACGCCATCGTCAACGCCGGGAGGGGCAAGATCGGGACCGACTCCAGTGGCGGTATTACCACTCTGGTGGAAAAGGGCGGCGGCGGCAGCCGTCGCATAATGTGGCGACAAATACAGTAAGTGAGAGTTGAGGCATGCGCAGATCCAACCGCGGATTCACCCTGATCGAAATCATGATCGTGATTGCGATCATCGGGATCGTCATTACCATTGCCGCACCGAGTTTGACCGAATACGTGAAAAAGGGCCGTCGCGCTGAAGTGGTATCGCTGCTCTCGGAACAATCGCAGATCCTCGAGCGCTTCTACTCGAAGAACAATATCTACACCGGTATCACCGGGCTGAGCACCGGCAACGATTTCTACACCATCACGCCGACCATCACTGACCAGACCTTCCTGCTGACTGCAGCGCGCAAGACCGGCACGGCGATGGCCACCGACAAGTGCGGAGATTTCACGCTGACCAATACCGGCGTCAGAAGCATGAACAACGCAACAACCGGGCTGACCACCAAGGATTGCTGGGGCCGCTGAGCCGCTTTTCTTCGGGCGCCTTTTGCGCCCACGTCTTTTTTACGGTTGGATCAAACATGACCAGGCAACAGCAAGTGGTGATTGTCGGTGGCGGCGTGATTGGCCTGCTCACCGCGTATAACCTCGCCTCCGAAGTGCGCAGCGTGGTGCTGCTGGATCGTTCGAATCTCGGTCAGGAGTCGTCCTGGGCCGGTGGTGGCATCGTTTCGCCGCTGTATCCGTGGCGCTACAGCCCGGCGGTGACGGCGCTGGCACATTGGTCACAGGATTTTTATCCACAGCTCGGTGAGCGTTTGCTCGCGGCGACCGGCGTCGATCCTGAAGTGCACGTCACCGGTCTGTACTGGCTGGATCTGGACGACGAAGCCGAAGCGCTGGCCTGGGCCGCGCGGGAAAACCGTCCGCTGCGGGCTGTGGATATCTCGGCGGCGCACGATGCGGTGCCGGTGCTTGGCAGTGGATTCTCGCGGGCGATCTACATGGCTGATGTGGCTAATGTGCGCAATCCGCGCCTGGTCAAATCCTTGAAAGCAGCCTTGCTGGCGCTGCCCAACGTCACGATTCACGAGCAATGCGAAGTCAGCGGATTCGTTCGTGAGGGCGATCAGGTAGTTGGCGTGCAGACTTCCCACGGCGTGATTGCCGGTGATCAGGTGGTGCTGACTGCCGGTGCGTGGAGCGGCGATTTGCTCAAGACGCTGGACCTGGCGCTGCCGGTAGAGCCGGTCAAAGGCCAGATGATTCTCTACAAGTGTGCGGCGGACTTTCTGCCGAGCATGGTGCTGGCCAAGGGGCGTTATGCGATCCCGCGCCGCGATGGGCACATTCTGATCGGCAGTACGCTGGAGCATGAAGGCTTCGACAAGACCCCGACCGATGTGGCGCTGGAAAGTCTGAAGGCGTCGGCGGTGGAGTTGCTGCCGGCGCTGGCCGAGGCTGAAGTGGTGGGGCATTGGGCCGGGTTGCGTCCGGGTTCACCGGAAGGAATTCCATACATCGGCCGGGTACCGGGGTTCGATGGCTTATGGCTGAACTGCGGGCATTACCGTAATGGGCTGGTGCTGGCGCCGGCGTCGTGTCAGTTGTTTGCCGATGTGATGCTTGGGCGCAAGCCGATCATTGATCCTGCGCCGTATGCACCTGAGGGCCGTATTTAATTTCAAATTTCTACGCATCTGTTAGATCGCCATCGCGGGCAAGCCCGCTCCCACAGGGATTTGTATAACGCCATAGATCCCTGTGGGAGCGGGCTTACCCGCGATGAGGCCCTCAATCCAGACCGAGTTTTTTCAGTCGATAGCGCATCGAGCGAAACGACAGATTCAACCGCTGCGCCGCCGCCGTCCGGTTCCACCGAGTCTCCTCCAGCGCCTGCAAAATCAGTTTGCGCTCCACGTTCTCAAGATAATCCTCGAGATTGTCGATCTGCGTCAGATCAGCAATACCACCCTCGGCCGCACAATTGCCCTCGCTCAGACGCAGATCCTGCGCCTCGATCGTGCGCTGCTCACACAGGGTGTGCGCCCGCTCCAGTACGTTCTCCAGTTCACGCACATTGCCCGGGAAGCGGTAATTCTTCAGCGCCTCCAAGGCTTGCGGATGCAGGCGCGCCGCGGGTTGCCCGCTGCCATTGGCCAAGCGCTTGAGCACGTGGCTGGCGAGGGTTTCGATGTCATCGCGACGTTCGCGCAGGGATGGCACGCGCAGTTCGATCACATTCAAGCGGTAATACAGATCCTGACGAAAGCGCTCGGCCGCAACCTCGGCGTCGAGATCCTTGTGTGTGGCGCAGAGAATGCGCACATCGACCACGCTTTCCTGCTGGCCGCCGACGCTGCGTACGGCTTTTTCCTGAATCGCCCGCAGCAATTTGACCTGCATCGACAGCGGCAAATCCGCCACCTCATCGAGAAACAACGTGCCGCCATGCGCTGTCTGAAACAGCCCTGGCTTGTCCTCCATGGCGCCGGTGAAACTGCCTTTGCGGTGGCCGAAGAACTCGCTCTCCATCAATTCTGAGGGAATCGCCCCGCAGTTCACCGGCACAAACGGCTGGCTGGCGCGTGGCCCTTGTTCGTGAATCAGCCGTGCGACCAGTTCCTTGCCGCTGCCGGATTCGCCGCTGATATACACCGGCGCCTGACTGCGGGCGAGTTTGTCGATCTGTTTGCGCAAGTTGCGCATCGGCAGCGAATCGCCAAGCAATCGCCGCTCGATGGACGTGCACACACCGCCGGCTGCCGGCATGCGCAGGGCAGTGCTGACCAGTTCGCGCAGCCGGGTCAGATCCACCGGTTTGGTGAGGAAGTCGAAGGCGCCGGCCTTCAGCGCGTTGATCGCGGTTTCCAGGCTGCCGTAGGCGGTGATCATCGCCACCGGCAGTTGTGGATAACGTTGCTGGATGTGCTGCACCAGATCCAGGCCGGTGCCGTCCGGCAGGCGCATGTCGGTCAGGCACAGCTCGAACGTCTCGCGATGCAATAAAGCCTGGGCCTCGCTGAGATTACGTGCGCTGTAAGTATCGAGTTTCATCCGTCCCAGGGTGATTTCCAGGAGTTCGCGGATATCCGGTTCGTCATCAACGATGAGAATTTTTTGCCGTGAGCTCGTATTCAACTTTGTTTCCGTCCGTGAGCAAAGGTGATGCGAAAGCAGCCGCCGCCTTGGCGTGGTTTGAAGTCTAGGCGCGCTTGATTGCTTTCGCACAGCTCACGGGACAGATAAAGCCCAAGGCCGGTGCCTTGATGACTTGTGGTGAAAAACGGTTCGAACAGATGGGCCTGCTGATCAGGTGGCACGCCGGGGCCGTTGTCCTGCACTTCGAGCACTGCCAGCTGGCTGTCGGGGTCGATGAACAGTGCCAGCCAGACCTCGGCGGGATCGTGCAACAGAGCGCTGTGGCGCCAGCCGTTGCGTAACAGATTGTCGAGAATTTGCGTCAATTGGTTGGGGTCCATCAGCGTGCCGAAGTCTCCCGCATCGATGCGCAGATGAATCTGCTGGCGTTCGCTGGCTTGCTCGCGACTTTCAGCGACGAACTGCTCCAGCCACGGCTTGAGATCAAGGCGTTGCGGGGCGCTGTGCTGGCGGCGGGACAGTTGCAGGACGTTTTCGATGACTCGATTCATGCGCTGGGAGTGGTCTTGAATAATCTGCGTCAGATGCCGATCCGCGCCATCGAGTTCCTCGGATTCCTGCAGCAACTGCGCGGCGTGACTGATGGCGCCCAGCGGATTACGGATTTCGTGGGCGATACCGGCGGTCAGTCGCCCAAGTGCGGCGAGCTTCAATTGCTGCGCTTGTTGGGCGATTTGCGCCAGATCTTCGAGGAAAACCAGCGTCTGCCGGTTCGGGCTGTGTTTTAGCGCGATGAAGTTCGGTTGCAGCTCCAGACCGTTGCCAGCCATCTTCAGGCTTTGCGGGCGCAGGCTTGGATTGTTCAGCCACAGTTGCAGGCGTTCGACCAGCGCGCTCGAATAATCGTCGATCAACAAGCCTTCTAGATGAGGCTGGCCGATCAGGGTTTTCGCACTGTGGTTGGCCAGTTGCACCCGACGTTGCTCGTCGAGCACCAGAATCCCGGTGCGCATGCGTTGCAGGATCAGCGCGTTGAGTGCTTCGAGGCCGACCACTTCGCTGGCGCGTTGCTCGGCCAGGGTTTCACTGACTTCAAGTCGGCGGATCAAACCCTGCACCAGCAGTGACGCAGCGAAACACAGCGCACCGAGGGTGCCCGCTTGCAGATAATCGTTGGCGCTCAGCGGATGACTGAAACTCAGCAGAAAGCTCAGGACGACAATGCCGATGGCGCCAATCGCCGCAATCAGCAGGCCGATGCGCCGCCGCAGCAAGGTATTGCTGATCGCCACCGAGACAATCAGCAGATTGCCGATGGCGCTGGCCACACCGCCAGCGGCATAGAACAGACCGCACAGCAACAGCACGTCGACCAGTGCGAGGGCGAATAGCTGCGTCGGTCGGCGGATGTTTTCGAGGAACACCACCAGCAGAATATTCAGCACCAGATACAACCAGCTGCCATTGCGCAGCAACTCGTCGTTGGCGGAGGTCAGCAGGCGGTTGTCCATGTTGCTGGAAATCAGCAGCACTAACGTGATGCCGATACTTAAACGGTAAAGGTGATAGAGGCGCAGCAGTCGCTGAGCCTGTTTGCTGTCGGCGTTGGCGGCCTCAGCGATCACTGGCACCCGGGCCTTGCTCAAGGTGAGCCTGGCTGCAATACCACTGTTGTTGCAGGTTCAGCGCGCGGTCACGCGGCAGGTGCACGCCGCAGTGGGCGCAGCGCACCATGGGCGCGGCGTCTTGCTCACGCGGCGATTGTGCGGACGCGGCAGGCGCTTTGAATTTGCGCCACAGCCACAGCGCGGCGGCAATCAGGGCGATCCAGAACAGTAAACGAAGCATGATGGGCGGCTTTTCGACGGATGAATCGGCAGTTTAGCCAAGGTCTTGGCGGGCGCACAGCGGATTAAATCGCGGCAATAAAAAAGGGAGATCCGCAGATCTCCCTTTTTCGTACCGCCGATGTAATCAGTCGAACAGACCAAAGGTCATGTAGCTGAAGATCGAGCGGTCTGTGTCGCTCGATTCCGGCTCAGGCTCTTCGATCACGTCGCCGTTCTCGTCTTTCGGCTTGAGATCGTTCGGAATCGCGTCTTTCGCGTCCTGGTACTGCTTCTGCACGTCCTGGTTGGCGCGGGTTTCGCCCGGCGGCAGCGGTGGACGCGATTCGATCAGGCCCAGAGTCGCCTTGCTCAGGAACGAACGGTTGTCGGCTTCGGCGACCGTTGGCACGAACTGACCGTCTTGCAGGGTGCGGTGATTCGGGTAGTTGAGCTTCAGGGTTTCCAGACTGGTGGCAGCCAGTTCGTCGAGGTGCAGACGCTGGTAAGCCTCGGTCATCACCGCCAGACCGTCACCGACCGATGGGGTTTCCTGGAAGTTTTCAACCACGTAACGACCACGGTTGGCAGCGGCTACATAGGCCTGACGGGTCAGGTAGTAGTCGGCCACGTGGATTTCGTAGGCCGCCAGCAGGTTGCGCAGATAAATCATGCGCTGCTTGGCGTCCGGCGCGTAGCGGCTGTTCGGGTAGCGGCTGGTCAACTGGGCGAACTCGTTGTAAGAGTCGCGGGCAGCGCCCGGGTCACGCTTGGTCATGTCCAGCGGCAGGAAACGCGCCAACAGGCCGACGTCCTGGTCGAACGAGGTCAGACCCTTGAGGTAATACGCGTAATCCACGTTCGGATGCTGTGGGTGCAAACGAATGAAGCGCTCGGCGGCGGACTTGGCAGCTTCCGGCTCGGCGTTCTTGTAGTTGGCGTAGATCAGCTCGAGTTGTGCCTGGTCAGCGTAGCGACCGAACGGATAACGCGACTCCAGGGCCTTCAGCTTGGCTGTGGCACTGGTGTAGCTATTGTTGTCCAGGTCCTGCTGAGCCTGCTGGTACAGCTCGGCTTCACTCAGGTTTTCGTCTACGACTTCCTTCGATGAGCAAGCAGCGGTCAATGCGAGGATGGCGATCAGCAGCAGGTGTTTCACTTGCATGGCGGCTTGCGTCCCTATGACGGCCGCTGTCTTGGGCGGGGCCGTCCTGTTATGATGAGCGCCCCGTTGAAAAGCCTCGGGGCAAAAGACGCCGTATTTAACCACAAGCGCGCAGCCGAAACCAAAAGCTGTGCCGACGCACAGTCAGAGCATGTCCGATAAAATTGAACTTCGCGCAGAGGTGCCGTCCGATTTGGGCGGCCAACGCCTCGATCAAGTCGCCGCCCAACTCTTCGCTGAGCACTCGCGCTCGCGCCTTTCCGCCTGGATCAAAGACGGCCGCCTGACTGTGGATGGGGCGGTTATCCGCCCGCGAGACATCGTTCACGGTGGCGCCATTCTTGAGTTGACTGCCGAGCAGGAAGCTCAGGGCGAATGGATCGCTCAAGACATCGAACTCGACATCGTTTACGAAGATGACGACATTCTGGTGATCAACAAGCCTGCGGGCCTGGTGGTGCACCCGGCTGCCGGTCACGCCGATGGCACCTTGCTCAACGCCTTGCTGCACCACGTGCCGGACATCATCAATGTTCCGCGCGCCGGTATCGTGCATCGTCTGGACAAGGACACCACCGGTCTGATGGTGGTGGCCAAGACCATTCAGGCGCAGACCCAACTGGTCACCCAGTTGCAAAGTCGCAGCGTCAGCCGGATCTACGAGTGCATCGTGATCGGCGTGGTCACTGCCGGTGGCAAGATCAATGCCCCGATCGGTCGTCACGGCCAGCAGCGCCAGCGCATGGCGGTGATGGAAGGCGGCAAGCCTGCCGTCAGCCACTACCGCGTGCTGGAGCGTTTCCGTTCCCACACTCACGTGCGGGTCAAGCTGGAAACCGGTCGTACGCACCAGATTCGCGTACACATGGCGCACATCAACTTCCCGTTGGTCGGCGATCCGGCGTACGGCGGTCGCTTCCGCATTCCGCCAGCCGCGAACGTGAACATGGTCGAAACCCTCAAGGCATTCCCGCGTCAGGCACTGCACGCGCGTTTCCTGGAGCTGGATCATCCGACCACCGGTAAGCGCATGAGCTGGGAATCGCCATTGCCGGAAGATCTGGTCTGGCTGTTGACCCTGCTCAAGCAGGATCGCGAGGCGTTCATCGGATGAACTGGCTGACGCCGGACTGGCCCGCGCCGGCCAGCGTCAAAGCCTGTGTCACCACCCGCGAGGGCGGCGTCAGTCTGGCGCCGTTCGACAGCCTCAATCTTGGCGATCACGTCGGGGACAATCCCGAAGCTGTCGCTGAAAACCGTCGACGCCTGACTGAGCACTTATCGATCAAGCCTGCCTGGTTGCAGCAGGTCCACGGAATTGCCGTGGCCCATGCCGATCCGGGTGTGGTTGCGACCGCTGATGCCAGTTGGACGGATACGCCCGGCATTGCCTGCACGGCGATGACGGCGGATTGTCTGCCGGCATTGTTCTGCAACCGTGCCGGCACTCGCGTTGCCGCCGCGCATGCCGGTTGGCGCGGTCTGGCGGCTGGTGTGCTGGAAGCCACGCTCGACACCCTGGATGTTGCTCCTGAAGAAATCCTCGTCTGGCTCGGTCCGGCGATCGGCCCGCAAGCCTTTGAAGTCGGCGCGGAAGTCCGGGAAGTCTTCGTCAATCAATTGCCTGAAGCGGCGACGGCCTTTGTCCCGAGTCATAACGCCGGCAAGTTCATGGCCGACATCTATACGCTGGCGCGTCTGCGTCTGGCAGTTCGCGGTGTCACGGCAGTTTATGGCGGCGGATTCTGCACCGTCAGCGATCCGCGCTTCTTTTCCTATCGCCGTGCTTCGAGCACCGGTCGATTTGCCTCTCTGGTTTGGCTCACCCGCTAAGCTTGTCTGACTTGCATCAACTCTCCGACGCTTGAATCTTGCAGAATCGACCGCATCTACAGTGGTATCTGGCAGGTTTCTTTATTCAGGATGGTTTCTTAGGTCCGGCCTGCTCAAAAGGAAGGTGACCCATGCGTATAGACCGTTTAACCAGTAAATTGCAGTTAGCCTTGTCCGACGCCCAGTCTTTGGCGGTCGGTCATGATCATCCGGGCATTGAGCCAGCACATTTGATGCAGGCGATGCTCGAACAGCAGGGTGGTTCGATCAAACCCCTGCTGATGCAGGTGGGCTTCGACGTCAACAGCCTGCGCAAAGAGCTGACCAAAGAGCTCGACCAATTACCGAAAATCCAGAACCCGACTGGCGATGTGAACATGTCGCAGGATCTGGCGCGCCTGCTTAACCAGGCTGACCGTCTGGCGCAGCAGAAGGGCGACCAGTTCATTTCCAGCGAGCTGGTGTTGCTGGCGGCGATGGACGAGAACAGCAAGCTCGGCAAGTTGCTGCTCGGCCAAGGCGTGAGCAAGAAAGCTCTGGAAAACGCCATCAACAATCTGCGCGGTGGCGAGGCGGTGAATGACGCCAACCACGAAGAGTCGCGTCAGGCGTTGGATAAATACACTGTCGACCTGACCAAGCGCGCCGAAGAGGGCAAGCTTGATCCGGTAATCGGCCGTGACGACGAAATCCGCCGCACGATTCAGGTTCTGCAACGCCGCACCAAAAACAACCCGGTGCTGATCGGTGAGCCTGGCGTGGGTAAAACCGCGATTGCCGAAGGTCTGGCCCAGCGCATCATCAACGGCGAAGTGCCGGATGGCCTCAAGGGCAAGCGTCTGCTGTCGCTTGATATGGGCGCGCTGATTGCCGGTGCCAAGTATCGCGGCGAGTTCGAAGAGCGCCTGAAATCCTTGCTCAACGAGCTGTCGAAGCAGGAAGGGCAGATCATTCTGTTCATCGACGAGCTGCACACCATGGTCGGCGCCGGTAAAGGCGAAGGCTCGATGGATGCCGGCAACATGCTTAAACCGGCACTGGCGCGCGGCGAGCTGCACTGCGTCGGCGCGACCACGCTCAACGAGTACCGCCAATATATAGAGAAGGACGCGGCCCTCGAGCGGCGTTTCCAGAAAGTACTGGTGGAAGAACCTAGTGAAGAAGACACCATCGCGATCCTGCGTGGCCTCAAAGAGCGTTACGAGGTTCACCACAAGGTGGCTATCACCGACGGCGCGATCATAGCGGCAGCCAAGCTCAGCCATCGCTATATCACTGATCGGCAGCTGCCGGACAAGGCCATCGACCTCATCGACGAAGCCGCCAGCCGCATCCGCATGGAGATCGACTCCAAGCCGGAAGTGCTCGATCGTCTGGAACGACGTCTGATTCAGTTGAAGGTGGAATCCCAGGCGCTGAAGAAAGAAAGCGACGAAGCGGCGATGAAACGTCTGGAAAAACTCCAGGAAGAAATCGTCCGGCTTGAGCGCGAGTACTCCGATCTGGAAGAGATCTGGAACTCGGAGAAAGCCGAGGTGCAGGGTTCTGCGCAGATTCAGCAGAAGATCGAACAGTCGCGTCAGGAGCTGGAAGCGGCTCGGCGTAAAGGCGACCTGAACCGCATGGCCGAGTTGCAGTACGGGGTGATCCCGGATCTGGAGCGCAGCCTGCAAATGGTCGATCAGCACGGCGAAAGCGAAAACCAGTTACTGCGCAGCAAGGTGACCGAAGAGGAAATCGCTGAAGTCGTTTCGAAGTGGACCGGCATTCCGGTATCGAAAATGCTCGAAGGTGAGCGCGACAAGCTGATGAAGATGGAAAGCTTGTTGCACAAGCGCGTGATCGGTCAGGAAGAAGCGGTCGTCGCCGTTTCCAATGCGGTGCGGCGTTCGCGCGCCGGGTTGTCCGACCCGAATCGCCCGAGCGGCTCGTTCATGTTCCTCGGCCCGACCGGTGTCGGTAAAACCGAGCTGTGCAAGGCGCTGGCCGAATTCCTCTTTGATACCGAAGAGGCGATGGTGCGGATCGATATGTCCGAGTTCATGGAGAAACATTCCGTGGCTCGCTTGATCGGTGCGCCACCGGGATACGTTGGCTATGAAGAAGGCGGTTACCTGACCGAAGCGGTACGCCGCAAGCCTTACTCGGTGATCCTGCTGGATGAAGTCGAGAAGGCGCATCCGGATGTGTTCAACATCTTGCTGCAAGTGCTGGAGGATGGCCGCCTGACTGACAGCCACGGCCGTACCGTGGACTTCCGCAATACCGTGATCGTCATGACCTCGAACCTGGGTTCGGTGCAGATCCAGGAACTGGTGGGGGATCGGGAAGCGCAACGTGCGGCGGTAATGGACGCACTGACCACGCACTTCCGCCCGGAATTCATCAACCGGGTTGACGAAGTAGTGATCTTCGAGCCGCTGGCGCGGGATCAGATCGCGGGCATTACCGAGATCCAGTTGGGGCGTCTGCGCAGTCGTCTGGCCGAGCGTGAGCTGAAGCTGGAGCTGAGCCCGGAGGCGATGGACAAGCTGATCGCCGTCGGTTACGACCCAGTGTATGGCGCACGGCCGTTGAAACGCGCGATTCAACGCTGGATCGAGAACCCGTTGGCGCAACTGATCCTGTCGGGTCGTTTCATGCCGGGCGAGACCGCTACCGGCGTTGTGAGCAACGACGAGATCACCTTCGACTGACGCTTTATGCTGTCGATGTAATCAAGGCCTCGCATTGCGAGGCCTTTTTTTCGCCAGGCTGTTGAACTCTAAGGAAAAGGCTTGTAAAGTGCGCCCCGCAGTCAGTCACCCACAAGGGTTTCAGCTCACCGAGCAGGAATCTGAAATAAGTTGCAAATCATTAACTTGAAAGCGATTTAGGGGGTTGACAGAGGTGTTCTAGGTTGTAGAATAGCGCGCCTCAGACACACTAACGCAGCGATGCGAAAGCGGTGTCGAGAAGCTGCAAGTTTCACCGTTGTAAATTGAAATATGTAGTTCCGTGATAGCTCAGTCGGTAGAGCAAATGACTGTTAATCATTGGGTCCCAGGTTCGAGTCCTGGTCACGGAGCCAATTTCAAACCGGGGTATAGCGCAGTCCGGTAGCGCGCCTGCTTTGGGAGCAGGATGTCAGGAGTTCGAATCCCCTTACCCCGACCATTTTTGGGTCGTTAGCTCAGTTGGTAGAGCAGTTGGCTTTTAACCAATTGGTCGTAGGTTCGAATCCCACACGACCCACCATTTTTGAAACCAGTTAACGCTGGGATCGAATCTTAAGATCAGACGCCAAAAGCGCTGATCGAAGAAGGCGATCGAAAGGTCGCCTTTTTTTTACCGGGGTATAGCGCAGTCCGGTAGCGCGCCTGCTTTGGGAGCAGGATGTCAGGAGTTCGAATCCCCTTACCCCGACCATATTAAAAATCCTCGTATCGAAAGATACGGGGATTTTTTTTGTGTTTCGTTTATGAACAGACCATGGCGCTGTTCTACAGTGTCTAGTCCTGAAATAGGTTTACACCTTTTTCACTCTAACGCCCGATGCACCGCATCGGGCGTTTTGTATTTCAGAGACAGGTGCGGTCGCTCTTGGTTGTAGATCGTAATTGCCTCC